>DJYG01000001.1 GCA_002450015.1 Cyanobacteria bacterium UBA6984
TGTAGTTTTGTGGAACTTTTGCTAACAAAAGTTTCCTCCGTCCGAGTAGGACGATATAAATAAAGAAATAAAGAAAGGAAGAATAACATGCTAAAAAAAATATTGTTCACTGTTCACAATTCACTGGATTGTTTGGCTCGGCAGAGTCGAAAATCCGCATTCACCCTAGCAGAAACATTGATTGTAATGGGCATAATAGGTGTTGTTGCAGCATTGACACTTCCAAACTTAAACAGTTCAACCGGTGACAAAGAAAAAGTTGCTAAGGTTAAAAAGGTATATTCAAATTTAAATGATGCTCTTGGTAGAGCACAAGCGGTATATGGACCATATAGCGAATGGTGCAGTAATTTCTGTATAGAACGTAAAATAGCACGTCTTTCTGAATTTTTAAAAACTTCAAAAATATGCAATGTTTCTGATAGTTGCAATTTAGCTGTTGGCACACCTGGCACAGATGATTCTCCTGGGGGTGATATTAGTAATTACAATGGGGTAATATTAGCAGATGGTACAGTTGTTGTAATACCTAATAACAATGGTGATATAAGGATAGATATTGATGGTCCAAACAAAGGTCCAAACATTGCTGGAAAAGATGTATTTGAATTTGGAATAAACGACAATGGAATTATAACAATGACTCTTAACGGTAAAGATACTAAATATGTTGAAAAATCAGGTAGTGGATATGCTGCGCACCAAGCCGCATCATGGATAATAAACTTTGGAAACATGGATTATTTAAAAACAACTGATGGAACTACGTGTCCTGATGGCACAAATCTTACGTTTGGTGGTAATCATTCTTGTAAATAATTTATATTTTTTTCAAAACTTTTTCAAGACGGTTTAACATTCGCTTATCTGTACCTAGTCCACAAATAAGCATTGTAGATTTTTCGTTCGTTTTTTCATCTTCAATACCGTTTTCATAGAGTTTTTCGGATAATTCATAACCAGTTAAATTTTCTTTTTTTATTAAAATTTTTGTTAAATCACCTTCGAAAAATTTTACACTTTTACAAATTTTCTTTAAATTTTGAATATTTTCAACTAATTCAGATATTTTTTTTCTGCCTTTTTTAGAATTTAGATAATTTATATTTTTTTCTATTGTCATTAAAAGCGCATAGCTCGGAGATGTTGTTGAAATTTTTGAAAGAGCTGATTCAACGTCTAAATCTGTCGTTGTATGCAAGAGTGCTGTCGGATTAAGTCCGCCTGCGGTTTTATGCAAAGATTGAATTGTAAAATCAGCAATATTTACTGCACTTTGAGGCAATTTTTCACAAAACGGATACAAAGCTCCATGAGCTTCATCCACTATTAAATATGCTCCGTATTTTTCACAAACTTTTTTTATTGAATTTATATCTGAAACTACACCTTCATAACTTGGTGATGTAATAATAACAGCTTTTATTTTTTTATTTGATAAATATTTTTCAAGTTCAATTGCAGTAATTGAATTATAAATTCCCCAATCAACATTTTTTTTTAATGTATAAAAAATAGGATTTGCACCTGCGAGTTCTACTGCATTTTTATGACATTGATGAGAATTATCCCAAATAAGAACATTTTCACCTTTATTTACACATGCCAGAACAGAAGCTATTATTCCACTTGTTGAACCATTTGTTAAAAATAAAGTTTTTTTAGTACCATATATTTTTGATGCTTTTTCTTGAGAAATTTTTAGAGCCGCCTGCGGATTATGAGTATCTGTTTCAGAAATATCAAATTTATAAAATTGCTGAAATTTTGAAGTTATAAAAAACTTTTGAGAATGACTTGGGGTAGTAAAGCACACTGTTTTATGCCTTTTTCTAAATAAGTTTGTTAAACTCATTATTTATTTTCCGTTTCTATTTCACTTAAATCTGATTCGTTTAACATTAAATCTTCATTTTCAAGATTATCAAGACCTTCTTCTTTTAAAATTTCTTCCAAAAGTGAATTTGTATATCCTATACTTTTAGCTTTTTTTACAATTTTAGATGATTCTAAAACGCACCCTATAAGCCATCCTAAAACATACATTGCAGCAACTGCCGGAATTATTTTTATGCCTGAAGCAATCAATGAAGTATAAGTTATTCCTCCATTTTCATATAAAGCACACCCGCCAAAAATCAACAAAGATACACTTGCCATTAGCAATGATAAATTTTGTTTATATTGTATTTTTTTATTTACTGCCATTATTGATTTTTGGCTTCCATATTTTTATTCATACAGTATTGGATTAAAGACATTTTGTCAACGTTAACTTGATTTACAAAACGTCCTGAAAGCATGAACTTGCCTGTGTCCTGTTTTTCCATTCTTATAGGCTGCAACCAGCATTCTACTGTTTGGTCTTCACCAAGTTGAATTTTTATTTTATATTCTTGGTCTAAATTTATTGATAAATCTGTTCTAAATTTTAATCCACCGGCAGATAGGTCAACGGTCGAAATTTGATATTCATTTCCGTCTTTATCAACCATAGTAGTTTCTGTAAGAAATTGAATACGAGTAAATTGACGTCTTTGTAAAAATCTATGTTTAATAGGATTTTCAATAAACATTTCATTATTTTTTATTTCAGATGCAAATGATGAAAAGTACAAGATACCATTTGGTGTTTGTGAATAGAATTCGCAATACACTTTTTCTTTCAAACCAGTTGTTGGGTATTTCATTTTCATCCTAAATCCTTTTGGAGAAACTTCCGTAACCATTCCCTTGTTAGTATAATTAAAATTTCTTGGTACGATTGTTACATTTTGATCAATTTTTACAAGTTCATTCATGTTTATAAACCTTTCTTACACTGTACTTTTTGTCACTCTTACTATACCCACTGACTTTGTTTTTACATTTGAGCTAATTTCATTATACGACATAATTGAAAATTGTGGGTAATGATTTTCAATTAATCGTCTAAATGGTAATCTTATCGGCGAAGAACACAATATTACAGGCTGACAGCCGTATGTAGTAATAGCCTTTTGAATTTCTTGATTAAGACTTCCAAATAACAATTTTGAATATGTAGGATCAACCGAAAGATTTTGACCGTCAGGACTTATACCCTGAGCAAGAGTCCTTTCTACTTCCGGTGACAGTATAATAGCCATTAATTCACCATTATCAGCGACATTTTGTTTACAAATATTTCTTGCTAAAGATTCTCTAACTCTTTCTGTTAAGAAATTGTAATCTTTACTGAATTTTGATTGAAGACTTATTGTTTCTAATATTGTCTTCAAATCTCTTACGGTAACTCTTTCTCTCAAAAGGTTTTGAAGTATTTGTTGAATATCACCGACTGTCATATCTTTTAACAAGTCATCTACATAACTGTCTGAAACTTCTTTTCTCAAATTATCAACAAGCTGTTGGACATCATTTCTTGTAAGAATATCAGCAGCATTTTTCTTAATAACTTCTGTTAAATGAGTAGATACAACGGCAGATGGGCTAACTACCGTATAACCATAAGCTTCGGCATAATCCTTCTGTTCTTCTTCAATCCATATTGCAGGAATACCAAATGCAGGATCAACAGCACTTATACCTTTAATATTCGGATTATCATCTCCGCCCATTGCGTTCATAGCAAGACTCCTATCCGGATAAACTTCTCCCGCTTCAACAGGTACACCTTTCAATTTAATTTGATATGTATTAGGAGATAACTGCAAATTATCACGAACCCTTATCGATGGTAAAACAATACCTAAATCCAAGGCTGTTTGTCTTCTAATTTGCGCAATTCGTTCGAGTAAATCACCACCCATTTCAACATTTAAAAGAGGGACTAGTCTGTATCCGACTTCAATTTCGATAGTTTCAACAGCAAGAAGTTCCATAACACTTTCACGTGTTGCTTTTTTAGTTCTTTTACCTGATTTTTCAGCTTTTTCAGCAGCCTCTTTTGCTTTTGCTTCTTCTTCTTTTGCTCTCAATTGATTTGTATATTTGTAATAAGCCAATCCGCCTGAGCCTAAACCAATTACAAAAAACGGTATTGTTGGTAATCCCGGAATTATACCCATAAATAATAATAATCCTGAAACTACACCTAATACGCGCGGGTCAGAAAACATTTCTTTTCCAATATCCTGAGATAAAGATTCATCTTTTCCACTTGCACGTGATACAATCAAACCTGTGGCAACTGAAATTAACAGTGCAGGAATTTGCGAAACTAAACCATCTCCTACTGTTAAAATGGTATATGTAGTCAAAGCTGTTTGAAAATCCATTTTCATCATAACAAGCCCGATTATAAAACCACCTACAATATTTATAACAGTAATTAAAATACCTGCGGTTGCATCACCTTTGACAAATTTTGAAGCACCATCCATTGTACCGTAGAAGTCTGTTTCTCTTTCCAAGGCTTTTCTTCTGCGCTTTGCCTCTTCATCATCTATAATTCCGGCATTTAAATCTGCGTCAATACTTAATTGTTTACCGGGCATCTTATCCAATGTAAAACGCGCAGTTACTTCAGCTACACGAGTTGCACCACCTGTAATTACCATAAAGTTGATTAAAACCAAAATTACAAAAATTACAAAACCAACAACATAATTACCACCAACAACAAATTCTCCAAATGAATTAATTACACTACCTGCTTCTCCTGTCAAAAGAATAAGTCTTGTTGAACTTACGTTCAAACCTAATCTAAACAAAGTTGCAATAAGCAAAACTGTTGGAAAACTTGAATAATCTAAAGGCTCTTTTGTATATAAACAAACAAGTAAAATTATTACAGAAAGTGATATATTAACCGTCAATAATATATCTAACAAAGCCGGAGGTAATGGAATTACCATCATACCAACAATAAACACAAGCCCTATGGCAAGTGAAATATCGCTGTTTTTTAATAATTCCGAAATTTTACCGAAATTCATTTTACCCCAAGATTATTTTATCTTTTATTCTTATTGTAAACGTATGCAAGAATTTCTGCAACCGTTTGAAACATTTCTGATGGTATTATACCACCAATTTCTACTAAATTGTATAGTGTTCTTGCAACAAGTCTGTTTTCAACAATTGGAATATTGTTGTTTTGTGCAATCTCTCTTATCTTAAACGCAATAAAATCAGCACCTTTCGCCACTACATAAGGAGCAGGTTGAACACTTCTATCATATTTTAATGCAACTGCATAATGTGTCGGATTTGTAACAACTACATCAGCGGTCGGAACTGCTGCCATCATTTTTTGCTGTAAAAGCTTCATACCGAACGCTCTTATTTTACCTTTTATTTTTGGATCACCTTCAGTATCTTTCATTTCATCTTTTACTTCCTGTTTAGTCATTTTTATAGATTTTTCAAATTGGTATGTTTGAAATTTCAAATCTAAAAAGCCAATAATAAGCATTGCTAAGCACATATTCAAAAACATTTGCGCCAAAATTGAACCTATAACATGGAAAACCACATTTGGATCTGCTCCCAAAAGAGCATACATATCATCTAACCTTGCATGCACAACAGAATATCCGCAAGCTCCAACTATAATTACTTTTAATAACGATTTAGCCAATTCCATAAGTTTTTGGGGTTCAAACGGATTTAATAATCTTTTAAGACCATCAACCCATTTTTTAGGAGAAATATTATCAAACTTAGGTTTTATTTTTTCAAGTGCAAAAATTTGCCCAACTTGCATTCTTATTGCAACAGCCGTTAAAATAAATACAGAACAAAAAAAAGGTAAAACAGCCTGAGCCAACAATTTTATATATGGAGCAATTATCCCTATAAATTCATTTGGATTATAGCTTATTGGATTTAAGTTAGTAAAAGCTTGATACATTGCAACAGTCATACGATTCATAATCCAACCTGACAAGACAAAAAGCATAACTATTCCGATAGTAATAGTTACCGCAGACATTAAGTCTTTGCTTTTTGCTATATTACCCTTATCCCGCTCTTTTTGTCGTCTTCGGGGAGTGGCTGACTCGGTTCTTTCTGCTCCGTCATTTGCCATTATATATTAACTTTAATCCTTTCTTTTAAAATATTAATGCTATTTGTGTAAGAATTTTTTCTAAAACTAACCTTGTATATTCTGTTATCGGGCGCATAAATATCATGCACAATAGCAAACCTACAAACACTTTCAGAGGCATTGCAACCATAAAAATGTTCATTGTTGGCATTAATTTTGATACAAAGCCCAATAAAATATCTTTAATTAGCAAAATACTAAATATTGGCATTGAAATTCCAATGGCAATAGCAAACATTTGTCCTGTCATATATATAACTTTTTGCACCAAAGCTCCATCAAAAATAAATGAATAACCAATAGGAACGTGTGCAAAACTACTATAAAGTGATGATAATAACCATTGATGGGCATTTAAACTTATAAACACCATTGTAATTAATAAAGTAAATGCTTGAGAAATAATAGGTGATGCAGTTCCGGAAGCCGGATTTAAAGCTTGACTTATTGAAAGTCCCATCTGAATAGAAAACATATTCGCACCTAATTCAGCTGCCATAAAAACTAAATTAGCACAAAAACCAATTATATAACCAATTGCAAATTCTTTAATTAAAATGCAACTCAAACCAACCATATCATGTGGCATTACAAAATTAGAATGTGCTTGTATAATTGGGAATAATATGAAAGCAATAAAAGCTGTTAACCAAATTTTAACTTGAGTTGGAATCGGATAAGTTGAATATAATGGTGCAGACGCAAACAATCCGCCAATTCTTACAAATACAGCAATAAATAACAATATATTAGCAGGAGAAAATATTTGTAACAATGTAAAATCCACAACTTACCTCAACTTATTAACCCCGGTATCATATTAAAAAATTCATTAACAGTAGAAATTGTAAGATTCATCATCCAAGGCATTAATATAATCAAAGTTAAAACCCCGATAATAATTTTAGGAACAATCGTTAAAGTTGATTCTTGGATTTGAGTAATAGTTTGAAAAATACTAACTGCTAATCCGACTATTACACCAACAACAAGGACAGGTGTAGATAATTCTAGCACAAGAACAAACATTTTTTGAAGTAAAGTTATAACTATATCTTGATTCATTTAAAAACCTCAATTCTAAGAAGCAGCGGCAAAACCTTCAACTAACGATTTTATAATCAGATACCAACCGTCAACCATAACAAACATAATTAATTTAAAAGGTAAAGCGATAGTAGTTGGAGGCAAAAACATCATCCCCATGGAAACCAATACGCTTGATATTACAATATCAATAACCAGAAATGGTAAAAATATTACAAAACCGATTTTAAATGCAGTATTAAGTTCACTAACAATGAATGACGGTATTAAAATGTATGTTGGAACATCATCCGTGTTTTTAGGTTTGTCAATTTTTGCCATTTTTATAAACAATGCCAATTGTTTTTCATCAGTTTGCGCAAACATAAATGCTCTAACAGGTTTTAGCCCCAAATCTAAAGCTCTTTGTTGTGTAATTTGATTATTCATATAAGGCTGTAAGGCAGTGGTATTAATTTTATTAATAGTTGGCGCCATTACAAAAAATGTAAGAATTAATGCTAAACTAATTAAAACTTGATTAGGAGGAAGTGAACCAGCTCCAAGAGCCTGTCTTGTTAAAGCAAGTACAATAACAATTCTAACAAAAGCCGTAGTCATAATAATTATACTTGGAGCAAGTGTTAAAATTGTTAACCAAATTAAAATTTGAATACCGTTTGAAAAATCTTGCGGAGTATTAGCTTGCTGCATACCGATATTAATATTAGGAAAAGAAAGTGCAGCATTTGCAACTTGTGCAGACATAAAAAATGTTGACAAAGCGAAAATAAATTTTTTAAATATATTTTTAAACATTTTATCCCTATTCTAACTTGTGATAGCTATCCATATATATTGTAGCGTATGTAAAAAAACAGGTCTAATTATTAATTTTTTTTAATAATACAAAATTTATAAAAAATATATTTATGTTAAAATAAAGTAAACAGGTCGGAGTGGTGAAATGGCAGACACGTGCGTTTCAGGTGCGTATGGAGAAATCCGTGGGGGTTCAAGTCCCCCCTTCGACACCATAAAAGAGATATTGACTTATGTCAATATCTCTTTTATTCTGAAGTTGGGTAGGGCTGGAATCACCTTTATGGGGGTACAGCGAATTTTACGTAAGAGTGGAGTCGAGCGTAAGCGAGCGAACTCGAGTATGTGAGGACAAAGATTTGCGACAACGAAGTGAAGCAAATCACTTGTCCGAGAGGCAGTAAAATTCAAGACAAGTCCCCCCTTCGACAAATTAAACAGCAAAATTTTAATCAAATGTATTTGTAAAAAAACTTACCAATGATATTGGATTTATTCTTAAAAGTTTTAAAGTTTTAGATATAACATAAGCTATCGTAGGATGAGTTATTTCTGTTTCCATAATCTTATAATTCATTTTGCTTCTATTTTTTGCATACACGTTATTTTTGTCAACAAACCACAATAATTTTATATATTTTTGCATTAAATCCCTAACTTTGCACCTTGTTGAATAAGATATATTAACCGATGAAAACATAGTAACACCAACATAAGCAATAAGTTCTCTTAACCCTATGTTAGAAAGATATTGTGAAGATTTTATTGTTTCTATAATATTTATAATTCCTTCAACACAATCTAATATATCAACATCTGTACGATTTAAATTGTTAATTATACTGTCTTCATTAAGGTGGTAGTAATACCCCAAAATATGAGGTTGAACACATACAGACTTAGAATGTTTTATAACTTCCGATACAAATAAAAAGTCCTCAAAAACAGTAATGTCTTCATTAAATAGAATATGATGTTTTTTTATAAAATCAAAATCAAACAACTTCCCTGTAACAAATACAGCTTGTTCAAAAGGAATATTATTTGCATCGTTATTAATATTATAAACGATTTCTTTATCTGTTCTTGTCTCAAGTTCATTGTATTTTATACTTACAATATTACGGTCATCATGTATATTTTTACGAGCATAGGAAACAAACTGCACATTGTTATTTTTCATATAATTCAAAGAATCTTTAATAAAATTTTCTTTTAAAGCATCATCATCATCTAAAAATGTTACATATTTATTAGTTACAAACTTCATGCCGTAATTTCTTGGACTTGAAGCAGAATGCTTATTGTTATTCAACTTTAAAAGTTTAACGTTATCATAATCTTTTACTAAATCTTTTATTTCACTGAAAAATTGCTCATTAGTATTATGAACAACAATTATAACCTCTATATTATTAAATCCAAATGTTTGATTTTTTATAGAATCAAAACAACGTAAAAAATACTTTATATTCGGCTTATGCGTGGGAATAATAACCGAAGCCATTATATTATCAGTTTTTAATTTTTCAAAATTATTTTGAAGTAGCGTCTGAGACATTATTTTAGCTCTTTCTTACTTTATTTTAACAATTCAAGATTATGTTCTTTATAATATGCATGTACCATTTTAAACTCGTGTAATTATTTTTTACATATTTTTCCAACATAACTCTTTCTTTATTATACATAAAAAAACAAATAAAAATTTTGTTATACATTTTAACGAATATTTTTTATTACAATCCTTGGAAATATTATCTTTGACAATATAAAACTAGTAGTGAAATAATCTTTAACTTATTTTTTTAATGGTTTAACTTTATCATGCTAATTCAAGTGGTGTCTTGTACAAAATAACATATATTAAAGCTGAAATAATCATGCAAGTTGGTATTGTAAAAATCCAAGATAAAACTATACTTTTAACAACACTCCATTTTACACTATTTGTTTTTATGTAACTGCCAACTCCTACAATTGCTGATGATATTACGTGAGTAGTGCTTACCGGAAATCCAAAATGTGATGAACATAAAATTATACTTGCAGACGCAAATTCTACAGAAAATCCATGTATAGGTTTCATTTTAATAACTTTTGAACTCATTGTTCTTATAATTTTCCAACCGCCTGTCATCGTTCCCAGTGCAAGCATCATTGCGCAAGAACATATTACCCATACAGGAATTTCAAAGGTTGTTTCATGAATTACACCATAAGTTAATAACGACAAAGTTATTATCCCCATCGTTTTTTGAGCATCATTTGAACCGTGACTGAATGCTAAAAATCCTGAAGAAAAAATTTGTAATTTTCTAAACGTTTTATTTAAGACTTCAGGTCGAACTTTATAAAATATTCTGATTAAAATTAATATTACCAAAAAACCAACAACAAAGCCTAAAATAGGTGACATTACCATTGGAATTAAGACTTTGTTCAAAAGATTGTGCAAATTTATAATTTGAATTGCAGGATGTTCAATTCTCCAAGAAGGAATGCTTATAATAATTTCATGAAAATGTTCAAGATTAATAAATGCTCTTGTAAGTGCGGCTCCTAAAAGTCCTCCGATTAAAGCGTGAGATGAACTTGATGGCAAACCCAAAAGCCAAGTCAACAAATTCCAAATAACCGCACCGGAAAGAGCAGATAAAATTACAAGTTGGGTAATGTATTCTCCTGATATAAGTTCTTTACCAATTGTTTGAGCAACGTGTGTACCAAAAAATGCACCTGCAAAATTAAGTGTTGCTGCATAAATAATAGCATATCGAGGATTTAAAGCTTTTGTTGAAATAACTGTTGCTATTGCATTTGCAGAATCGTGAAAGCCGTTAATATATTCAAATATATATGCAACTAAAATAACTAAAAATAATAAGATTATTGCTATTGTCATAATTTTAACCGTTCTTTAACGCTACGTTTAAAATAATATCTGAAACGCTATAACATTCATCAAGTGCGGTTTCTATAACTTTATAAATATCACTTAATTTGATTACTGTTAAAGATTCAAATTCACCTGAAAATAATTTTTTCATTGCTCTGTAATGAATTTCATCTCCAATTGCTCCAATTTCTTTCATTATTTCACAACTTGCTGTTATTTCCCTTGTTTTGGAGAGTGTTTTTAATAATGCAACTCCTGTAAACAATTCTTTAGCTGCTCTTAATATGGTAGCTGCTTGTTGTGTTAATTCTTCCGGATAAAATTGAAATTTATAAACATCTAAAATGAAAATTGCTTGAGCAAATTTCTTATTAATTCTTGTCAACATACTTGCAAGTGTTTGTATGTCCTCTCTGTCTATTGGAGTAATGAAAGTAGAATTTAAAAGAGATAACGTTTCATGTTCAAAAGATAAACCTCTGTTTTTTAATGCTTTTGTTTTCATTATGAGGTCGTCTGTAATTTCACACCCTTTTATTATTTCATTTAATATTGCTGCTAATTCGCTGCAATTTTTTGCTGAATTTTCTAAGCATTCATAAAAAACATTATTTCTTGGTGGTAATAATTTTTCTAAAATATTCATTTTTATTTTTTCCTAATTTTTACGAACCAAAAATCCTAAAAATTTTTGTAATTATAGAACTCTTTTACAAAGCTATATATAAATTTATACTTTCATTTCTTTTTCAAAGCCAAACAAAGAACTTATTGATTCATCATCATGTATTCTTGATATTGCTTGTGCCAAAAGATTTGCAACTGATAACTGCGTGATCTTTTCCGGTAAATTATCTGTATCAAGAGGTATAGTGTTTGTTACGATAACTTCTTTAATTGGAGCATCTTCCAATCTTTGAATTGCAAGACCTGAGAATACAGGGTGTACTGCGCATACATATATATCTTTTGCACCTTCTTTTTTTAGAAGTTTTGCCGCCTCTGTTATAGAGCCTGCTGTATCTATAATATCATCACACATTACACAAATTTTGTCTTTTACATCACCAATAACACAATTAGCTATTGCTTCATTATGTTTGTCACGTCGTTTATCAATAATTGCAAGTGTGCATCCCAAATCTTTAGCGAAATTTCTGGCTCTTTTAACTCCGCCTGTATCAGGGCTTACAGCAACTACATCGTCAGGATTTAAGTTTAAATTTTTTATGTGATTTACAAGAATTGATGTGGCAAAAATGTGATCAACAAGAATGTTAAAGAATCCCTGTATTTGACCTGAATGCAAATCTACTGCCAATACTCTGCTGCAACCGGCAGTCGTTAATAAATCTGCAACAAGCTTTGCTGTAATAGCTTCACGTCCTGAAGTTTTTCTGTCTTGTCTGGCATAGCCGTAGTATGGAATGACCGCAGTAATTGATTTTGCACTTGCACGTTTAAATGCATCTACAATAATCAATAATTCCATTAAGCTTTGATTAACCGGTTTACATAATGGTTGGATAATAAATACATCATCACCTCTTACACTGTCTTTGACCTGAACATATATTTCACCATCTGAAAAATCTTTTATAACAATTGGACCTAATGTTGTTCCAAGCGCATCAGCTACTTCTTGTGCTAATTTGGGATTTGAACGTCCTGCAAATAATTTTATGTCATGAGTAGGATTGATTTCTCGTTCCAATTGTTTGTAAACTTCCTCTTTTATCATAAAAAATCCTTTCAACCTTCTGCTACTGATTTTATTATAATATTAAAATTTTCTTTATGACATATTTTGTAAAAATTTTAAAACTTTTTTTAATGCAATTGCTCTATGTGAAATTTTATTTTTTTCTTCAGAAGTCAACTCTGCCATTGTTTTAGAATATCCGTCAACAAGAAATATCGGGTCATAACCAAATCCGTTTATACCCTTTCTTTTTTTTACAATATATCCCTTGCACTCACCTGTTGTCTGATAAATCATATTACCTTTATCGTCTAAAAGTGTCATGCAGCAAACAAATTTTGCCGCACGATTGTTAGTGCCGGATAATTCATTTAAAAGTTTTTCAATTTTTTCATTTTGAGTTCCGGCATATCTTGCAGAATAAAGTCCGGGCGCGCCATCTAAAGCTTCAACACATAATCCTGAATCATCAGCTAAACAATATGTTTTTGAAACTCTATATGCTTCTTTTGCCTTAATTAATGAGTTTTCTTCAAAAGTTGAGCCGTTTTCAATCGGGGTAAATCCTTCATTTGGTAATGCAAATTCAATGTTGCAATCTCCACATATTGCTTTAACTTCTTCTAATTTATGTGGATTTGCTGTTGCAAATACAATTTTCATTTTATACTCCAAATCTTCTTTGTCGATTTTTAAATTCCATAATTGCGTCTGTCAAAGCTTCTTTATTAAATTCAGGCCAGAACTTTTGTGTAACATAAAATTCTGAATATGCTATCTGCCATAAAAGATAATTAGATATTCTCATTTCTCCACCGGTTCTGATAAGCAAATCAGGATCAGGAACATCTTTTGTGTATAAATTGTCACTAATTAATTTTTCCGTAATATCATCAGTGGAAATACCTGATTTAACAATATTTTTAACCGCATTAACAATTTCATCCCTAGAACCGTAATTAAATGCAATTTGCAATGTAACTCCGCTGTTATTATTTGTTAAATCTGAAGATTCTTTTAGAATTTCCTGTAATTTTGGAGCTAATTTTGTTGTATCACCTATAAATTTAATTCTTACGTTTTTTTTATTCATTTCAAGAGTTTCAGTTTTTAATGTTTTGCAAAATAAATCCATTAAAAAATCAACTTCTTCTTGCTTTCTTTTCCAATTTTCAGTTGAAAAGGCATACACAGTTAAATATTTAATTCCAAAGTCATCGCAAGCTTTTAGGGTTTCTTTTAGAGCGTCAACACCTTTTTTATGTCCCATTGCTGTTGGTAAATTTTTTAGTTTTGCCCAACGTCTGTTGCCATCCATTATAACAGCAATATGCTTAAGCCCAGTTTCTTTTACTATTTCAATAATATTGTCCATAATCTTCCGCTAAATAATAATAACAATTTTATTTTAAACTAAATCATAAATTTCTACAAGTTTATGATAAAATCAGGTTATGATAGAAATTTTAATATTATATGCAGTGTTAAACCGAGAGCTTACAATGTATGGAATACAAAAAGCAATAGCAGACAATTTTGCTCCATACACAAAGCCCAGTTTTGGTGTTATAAATCCGGCTCTAAGACGATTAGAAAAAAGCGGATTTATATCATCAAGAAGGACTTTCTCCGAAGGTGGAAAACAATCGGGTTTTTATATAATAACAAATGATGGGAAAAAAGAGTTAAAAAGATTGTTATTGGAAGATTGGACAGAAAATCCCATACAATTTTTTTCAAATGCTAGTATAAAAATAGCTTGCGCTTCAGTGCTTTCAAAGGAAGATATAAGTATATTATTTGAAAAAATAAAAACACAGGCTTTAGAGCATAAGTTTGATGCTGAAAACATTCTTAATGACGAATATATATCATTGACCTTTTATCAAAAAAATGTTCTTGAAAATACTGTTAATGAATATCAAAATTTTGTTTTGTTAATAGAAAATTTGGAGAAAGAAAATGCCGGCAATCGTTAGTAGTGTTGAATTAGGTTCAATTGCAGATGAAATAAATATTGAAGCCGGAGATGAAATACTTTCTATTGACGATTGTGAACTAACCGATTTAATAGATTACAATTTCTATTGCAAATCTGAATTTCTAACAATTTCCGTAAAAAAAATTAGCGGCGAACTTGAGGATATTGAAATAGAAAAAGATTTTGATGAACCTCTGGGTATTATATTTGAATCGGCTGTGTTTGACAAAATTAAGCCTTGTTTAAACAAATGTATTTTTTGTTTTGTTGACCAGCAACCTAAAGGATTAAGAGATACTTTATACGTTAAAGATGATGATTACAGACTCTCTTATTTGCAGGGAACATATATTACCCTTACAAATTTGAAAGAAGAAGATAAAGCAAGAATTTCAAAAATGCATCTTGGACCTCTTTATGTATCTGTTCATACAACAAATCCGGATTTAAGAGTTAAAATGTTGAAAAATCCAAATGCAAAAAATATAATGGAAAATTTAAGATGGTTTAAAAAACAGGAAATTCCTATTCATTGTCAAATAGTTTTATGTCCCGGATATAATGACGGTAAAGAACTTGATAGGACTCTAAAAGACTTGAAATCATTGAAAGATACTGTTTTATCAGTTGCAATTGTTCCTGTCGGACTAACCCAATTTAGAACGGAAGAATTAAAGAAAGTCGATAAAGAAATAGCAAAAGAAACTCTAAAAATTGCTTCTAAATATAAAAACGTATGTTGTTCAGATGAGTTTTTTTTACTTGCAGAAGAAGAAATTCCTCCGTCAGAATATTATGGTAATTTTTCACAATTAAGTGATGGAGTGGGTTCATTAAGATTATTAATTGATGATTTTAAAACAATTAGTTTGCCAAAATCAATAAATAAAAAAACAAAGCTCACACTTGCAACTTCTTATGCTGCAAAAACGGCTATTGAGTTTATTTGTAAAGAATTAAATAAAGTTGAAAACTTGACCTGCGAGTGTGTTCCCGTAAAATCAACATACTGGGGTAATAATATTACTGTTGCGGGATTAATTACTTCAGATGATTTGATAAATGCAATAAAGGATATTAAATCTGATATTACTATTATTCCTTCAGTTATGCTGAAACCATTTTCTGAAGACTTCTTAGATGGTAACACTCTAAGCTATGTAAAAGAAAAAACAAATAAAAAATTTTTTATAGTAAAAAATTCAAATTCAGCAAAAGAAATTGTAGAGATGCTTAAAACTCTTTAGTATTCAATACCTTCTCTTGCAACAACTCCTGTATCCCAGTAATGTTTTACAGGTACAATTTTTGAAACAAGATGTGCAATTTCAACAATTTCAGGCTTTGCATTTCTACCGGTTAAAACAATTTCCATTTCATCCGGTTTATTTTTTAAAGTTTCAATAACATCATCTAAATCAATCAAACCTAAATCAATAGCAATATTTGCTTCATCCATTATGATTAAATTGTATTCATTATTTTTGATGGCTTCTTTAACAACTTTCCAACCTTTTTGAATTTCTGTTTCATCTGAGGAACATACATTGTTTGAATATACAATTCTGTTTAAGCCTGCCTGAACTACCGTTAAATTATCATTAATTTCAGGAGATAATTTTTTGAATGATATTAACTCGCCATAATTATCTCCTCCCTTTGTAAACATGACAAGTAAAACTTTCCAATTTCTTCCTAATGCCCTCATGCATAAACCAAGAGAAGCTGTTGTCTTACCTTTTCCATCTCCGGTATATACCTGAATATATCCGTGTTTTGCCCAGTCAGGGTTAAATAATTGATTTTCTTCTTGTTTCATACCATGATTTATTATATATTAAAAAAATGGATAATAAAACAGATTTTAGAATATATGCAAAAACTATCAGAAAAGAGCTTGATATGGAAAGTATCAGCGAAAAGTTATGTCAAAAAATAAGACTTTGTACTGAATATAAAAAAGCTATGAATGTTATGATTTTTTATCCTCTTAAGCATGAAGTCAATTTATTAAATTTACTAAGTGACAAAAAAAAATTTTATTTACCTCGCATTAATGGAAATAAACTTGATGTATGTTCATACGAATTGGGTGATAAACTTAGCATAAGTGCTTTTAAAACAAGAGAACCACTAACATCCAAAGTGTCATCAGATTTGTTAGATTTAATATTACTTCCTGCACTTGCTGTTGATAAATATAATTATAGACTTGGATATGGGAAAGGTTATTTCGACAGATTTTTAGCAAAAAATTCTGCCACGACTATTGTGCCTATTCCAAAAGAACTTGTATTTGAGAAGTTACCGTTTGAAACTCATGACAAAAAAGTTGATATTGTAATAACTCAATAAAAAATCGGATTATATAATCCGATTTTTTGTGTTATTGAATTCCTAATTCTTGCTTTGTCATTCTGTTGTCGTAATCTATACGTCCTATCAGTTTATTCAATCGTTTAGCAACTTCCATAAATTGAGGAATAGATAAACTTTGAGCGCCATCAGAAGATGCATTATCAGGATCATGGTGTATTTCCATCATGATGCCGTGCGCACCTGCAACCAATGCAGCCTTAGACATTGGTTCAATTAAATATCTTCTGCCTGTTGCATGGCTTGGATCAACTATAATAGGCAAATGCGATAATTTTTTAATTACAGGAATAGCCGATATATCTAAGACATTTCTTGTAAATGATTGGTCAAAACTTTTAATACCTCTTTCGCATAAGATAACATTTTTGTTACCGTTGCACATAATGTATTCAGCAGCAAGTAAAAATTCTCTAATTGTAGCTGCTCCGCCGCGTTTTAAAAGGACCGGTTTATTTGATTTACCGACAGCTTTTAAAAGTGCAAAATTTTGCATGTTTCTTGCTCCGATTTGAATAACATCAACATAGCTTTCAAACAAATGCATATCAGCGGCATCCATAAGCTCAGATACAACTAACAAACCGGTTTTTTCTTTTGCTCTTGCAAGATATATTAAAGCTTTTTCTTCTAACCCTTGAAAATCATAAGGTGATGTTCTGGGTTTAAAAGCTCCGCCTCGTAAAAACTGACAACCCATTTCTTTTGCTGCATAAGCAGTATCTAAAAGTCCTTGGTACTCTGCTTCAACAGAACAAGGTCCTGCTATAACAACAGGTCTTTCTAAACCTCCAACTTTAACTCCATTATCAAATTTTATAACAGTATCTTCTTGTTGTCCTTCTCTTGAAGCCAGTTTATACGGTTCTTGAATGATTTTAACTTCTCTAACACCTTCAAGAGAGCCAAGTGCGTGAGGATCAAATAACCGTTTATCACCAATTGCAGCGATAACAGTCATGATGTCACCTCGGTTTAAAACAACTCTAAATTCGTGTTTTTCAAGAGTTTTTACAACTCTTTGAATATTATCTTCGGACGTACCGGGTTCCATAATAATAATCATTGTCATACCCCTTATTAAATATTAACTGTACGACAATGATAACATAAAATTTTAAAAATACAAAATCTAAAAATAAAAACACTTTGCACAAATGTGATTTTGTTGCCTGCGGAATCTCGCAGGTGGGTGAACGCCTTGACTAATCCGTTTCCGACTGGCGACCAGAAAACTGACGGTCGGTGTACTTCAATGCCATTAGAGTCAATTCTCCCTTTAATTAAAAATGTAGGAACAAAATAAACATCTATGCAAAGATAATATCATTATGACATATTTTTGAATGTATTTCAAGTGTCGTGGTGTATAAAATATTTATTTTTTATAACTGTAAATATTATTTATATACCTTTTTATAAAATTTTCCCTGCCAAGAATCACGGCGTATTAATTCAGCATCAATTTTATTTAAACATTCAAATTTTTTGCCTATCCATTTCGGTTCAACAAGGGTTGATTTCAATCCGCTTCCTGCTATTCTGTGTAAAGTTGTTGTTGGTGGTAACAGTTCTATTGCATCACAGCAAAGATTAACATATTCCATTTCACTCATAAATTCAAATTCACCGCGTTTATACATTTCGGTTAATTCTGTCCCTCTAAGCCCGCAAATCATGTGAAGTTTTAATCCGTCAATATTTAAATCAGAAAGAACTTTTATGGTTTGCATCATTTCATCATGCGTTTCCCATAATCCAAAAATTACGTGGACACAAACATTTATTCCTCTTTGTTTTGTTTCTTTATATGTTTTTAAAAAACATTCAAAATCGTGTCCTCGATTTATTCTCTCTAATGTTTTGTTATGCATGGATTGTAAGCCGTATTCAATCCAAGTTTCATATTTATCTTTATATCCTGCAATTAAATCTAATTTTTCATCATCAACACAGTCAGGACGCGTTCCTATTGAAATACCTACTATATCTTTATGGTCTAGTGCTGCATCGTATATTTCTTTTAATTCTTCAACCGGTTTATAAGTGTTAGAAAATGATTGAAAATAGGACATGTATTTCACTGCTTTAAATCTTTCGGTAAGATATTGCGCACCAAAGTCCAATTGTTCCTTTATTGACATATTGGCAGAATGCGATTGAGAAAAACTGCCTCCTGCATCGCAATAAATGCAACCTTTTTTGCCATTTTGTCTGTTTGGACACGAAAAACCGGCATCAAGTGTTATTTTATATACCTTGACGCCGAATTTTTGTTTTAAATATTCACTATATTGATTATAGCGCTTTTCTGTACCGTAAAAATTCACTATTAAATAATTATAAGCTTACTTCTCGTTCTTCATCTTCTTTTGAAATCGGATATACATAATGTTCTCCGCAATTTGGGCATATTACTTCTTGTTGTTTGCCATCTTCTAAAATTGCTACTTCAAATAAATTTCTGCAACTTGATTGTGTACATCTGATTGCCCATGTTGGTCTTACAAGTCTTGCCATTTTATTTCTCCTTTTTTCTTAATAATATCATGATGAATAAAAATTGTAAAATAATAAGGCGGGCAGATGTAAAACATCTGCCCGCCTAAAAAATTCAAAATTATTTAGTTGCATTAAACATTTGTTTTATACCATCAACAGAACTTAAAATACCTGTTGCTTCGTATGGCATATATACAACTTTGTTATTTTGACCTGCTGCTATACCTTTTAATGTTTCAAGATATTTCATCGCAATTAAATATTGATCCGGTTTTCCTTTTTCGCCTATTGCATTGATAATTAATTCAATAGCTTGTTTTTCCCCTTCTGCTTCCAAAACTCTTGCTTTTGCAATACCGTCTGCTTTAAGTATTGAGGCTTGTTTTTCCCCTTCTGCTTTATTAATTGCAGCTTCTTTTTCACCTTGTGCTTTAAGGATTGCAGACTGTTTTTGACCTTCTGATTCAAGAATAATTGCACGTTTTTCACGTTCAGCTTTCATTTGTTTTTCCATTGCAGCTTGAATATCAGCAGGAGGATTAATATCTTGAAGCTCAACGCGGTTAACCTTTACGCCCCACTTGTTAGTTGCTTCATCAAGAATTTGTCTTAATTCGTGGTTAATTTTATCACGTGAAATTAAAGTTTCATCCAAATCTAATTGACCAACAAGGTTTCTCAAGTTTGTTTGAGTTAATTTTTCAATAGCGTCAATCAAATTTGTAATTTCATAAACAGCAGATTTTGAATCAACTATTTGGAAATATAATAAAGCATTTATACTGATTGTTACGTTATCTTTTGTGATTACGTTTTGTCTTGGGAAATCATAAACTGTTTCACGTTTATCAATTTTTGTCATAACTTTTGTATAAGAGTATGTTTGACCGTCAATACCTTTTTGTGACACTTTCCAATTTATTCCTCTTGGTGTATCAATGATAGGTATAATAAAATTCAAACCCGGTTTTAGTGTTTTTTGATAACTTCCTAAACGTTCTATAATAACTTCTTCCATTTGTTGAACGATAATAACACCTTTAACAATGTAAAGAATAACAAGAACTAATAAAATACTTGCCCACATAATAAACTCCTTATTTACTAACTTTTCTTACAAACATAACAAGACTTTCATTTTTAACAATTTCAACTTCTTCTCCTTCAGCAAACTCCTCATCATTATTTGCTGAACGAGCTTCCCAACGTTCTCCGTAAACGGAAATAGAACCTGAATTGCTGTCGATTTTGCTTGTTGCTTTTACTTTTTTGCCGATGTATTGACCTTGAATACCTGTTTCATTTTCTTTTTTGTCAACTCTATTTTTTGCTAACAATGGTCTGAATATTAAAAGGGATAATAACGAAAAAACTGCGAAAGCAGGAATTAATATTGATTTGGAAATAATCCAAACAGCTACTATTGCAGTTAAAAATGCTCCTATGGACATGCTTAAAAAAAACGTTGTAGGAACAAAAATTTCAGCTATTAAAAATACCAAGCCTGCGCATATACAAAATTGCCATACAGTCATGCCTGTTATTCTCCCACAATTTCATTCATAGCGTCAACCATAGCATCAATATCAATACCGTGTACTTTTGCGCCTGCTTCAAGGTTTTCAAAGTGTGCTGCTGCACATCCTATACAGCCCATTCCGAATTTTTGAAATACTTCAACTGTTTCAGGATAGTTTTGAACAATTTCCATAATACCCATTTCTTTTGTGATTTTTGCCATTTTTATACTCCTTTTCAAAAAAATATTGACTTTTTAAAAATCATTATTAAATACATTATATAACAAATAAGAGAAAAGAGGAATAAGATTATGGAACAAATTTTGAAAAACTTTTTTAATGACAATTCAGTATGTATCGGACTTTGTGATTTGAAACGCAAACTTGAGGATGTAAAATTATGCCAAAGCGTGCCATCTCCAATTCAACAGCCTGTTCAAAAAGCATTTCAACAAAAAGTTCAACCTGCACAAAAGCAAACATTAGCCCAAAAATTTGCAGAGCAACAAAGAGAATATGCTGCTAAGCAAGCATATCTTGAAGAACAAAAAAGAATATATGCGCAAATGCAAAGAAAAGTTCAATTAATGGAGCAACAAGCAGCTCAACAAAGACTTGCACAACAAAGAAATGTTTATTCAGATAAGCAAGTATCTCAAGCTGCAAGTCCTTATAGACAAACAACAGCTAAGCAACAAGCTCCTCAAGCAAGAGTTATAGTGAATGGAAATATGAAAAAGGTAGTATCAGCAGCAGTTCCTGCAAGATACTAAGTTTGTAGAGTAGTGACAACAACAAACAAGGTCATGCCGTTTTTAAACGGCATGACCTTGTAAAATATAAAACAGTGTTAAATACAGTTTATCTTTTTACTGTAACAAAAACTTCTGCTAATTTATTTCCTTTTTTTGGAAGTGAAATAGATTTTATTTCGCTGATTTTTTTAGGTGGCTCAGATGGTTGTTGATATTTAATCAAAAAATGCATAAACTCATCACTAAACATAAAAAACTCCTTTAACCTACCAAAAATATTATTAATCTTACCTACATATTTATAAAAACATTTTATAAAAAAAAATTGCCTTTTTTGTAAAAAAGATGTTATAATTATCAAAAATAAGAGGTAAAAATGACTGATAAAATAAATATAGAGCTTGATGACTCATTTTTAAAAAAGTTTTTTGAATTGACAAATTCAGATGTACCATCTATTGATGATATAAATCTAGCGGTTTTAAAAAAACAACTTTATGATGTGGAAACATATTTGAATGAATTAAAGTCAAAAACACCATTAGTTGATAAAAAGTCTGTACAAAATGATTTAAATGAAGATTCGAATATGCAAGATAGCGACAGTTTGGCATTACAAAATTCGGATGGAGAACAAATTTCTGTTCCAATGAATTATAATCAGCCGACAATTCAATTTATAGAACCTGAATCAATAAAAAGAGATAAAAAGCAATACTATGATGATAACGGTCATCCGGTAAAGGGGAAGGTATTGATAATTGATGATTTAGGAATTATTACATATCAATTAAGCGTTATATTTAAACGTGCGGGTTATTTACCTGTTACAGCAAAAGAAATATATGACGCAGTTGATAAGTATAAACGAAGTTCTTACGATTATGTAGTTATGGATTTGTTTATTCCGACAGAAAGAGAAGGTTTTATATTACTTGAAGAATTAAATAAAATTGCATATTCAAGAAAAGAAGAACCCGTTATTGCTGTTATGTCAGCGTCAACACGAAAAGAACATAAACAAACTTGTCAAAAAAAAGGTGCGGCATGCTATATTGAAAAAGTTGACGATTGGCAAAAAGAACTTTTTGAACAACTTCTTAAGTATTAATTATTTATAATATTTTATCCAATATTTTAAATTTTCACTGCTGGTTTTTGTAAGTTCAAACAATTTGCCGTCTGATGGTCTTGTCGGGCGACGCAGAAGTTTCATACCGGCTTCTTTTGGTGTACGATTAGCTTTATATTGATTACATTCTTTACAACAAGCTACAATATTTTCCCAAGTATCAGGGCCTAGTCGTGATTTTGGATATACGTGGTCAAGTGTCAACTCATTTCCGGGAAGTTTTTTGCCGCAATATTGACATGTATATTCATCTCTTTTATATATATTTTCGCGAGAAAAAGGCAATTCCGTATGCGGAATTGCCTTTTTCTCTTTTAATTTTATAACTTTTGGTATAAGTGTATTGTCAATTTCAATAAAATTTTCTATATTATCAATTTTTTCCATACACTCAGCTTTACCCTTTAAAAGTAATACTAAAGCTCGCTTCCATGTTGTAAGATGGAGAGGTTCTTCGTTTGAATTAAGTAATAATACTTGCTCCATAGGGTAACTCTTTAATTGCTGCTACATTAGTAATATTCCACAAACAGTTTATTTTTACACATAAAAACAGAGATTGTGAAGATTTCTTCACAATCTCTGTAAATGCTGTTATGAATAATTATTTATTCATATCTTTAACGCTTAATGCGATACGATGTTCTTGTGGAGTGAATTTTTTAATTAAAACTTCAACTTCATCGCCAACTTTGTACAAATTAAACGGGTTAGGATTTTCACCGTCCATTTCAGCAATAGGTAATAAAGCTTCAACTCCAGGGAAAATGTTAATAAATGCACCAAAAGTTGCAACTTTATTAACAGTACCTTTTACAACTTGACCTTCTTCAAATTGTCCTTCAATTTGTTGCCAAGGATTTTCTGTCATTCTCTTTAAGCTTAGGCTTATTCTTTTCAATTCTTGGTCAATTTTAATAATTTTAACTTCAATTGTATCGCCTAATGCTAGTACATCTGATGGGTGTTTAATTCTTTGCCAAGAAATTTCAGATATAGGTAATAGACCGTCAATGCCGCTAATATCAACAAATGCGCCGAAATCAGTAATTCTTACTACATTACCTTTTACAACCATATCTTCTTCAAGTTTAGAAATAACATCATCAACAACTTGGTTGCGTTGTTCTGCAACAGCTTGTCTTTGAGATAGGATTAATTTGTTTTTCTTAGGATCAGCTTCTAAAACTTTAACTTCGATTTTTGTATCAACAAGACCTTCAAATGGTGTACCTGTTCTTAGTTGGCTTGAAGGAATAAATCCTTTTAGGTCTGCAACGTCAACAAGAACTCCGCCTTTAACAATAGATACAACTTTTGCAAGGATTGTATCACCAACATTTTTAGCATCATTCAATTGAGCCCAAGCTTGAGCGAATGCTATACGTTTTAGTGATAATTGCATACAATCTTCATCATTTTCTTCTTTTAAAACATAAAATTCTCTAATGTCGCCGATTTGTAGTTCTTCAGGTGTTTCATCAGCATTTGAGATTTCTTTTTCAGGTAAAAATGCTTCTGTTTTTGCACCTTTTACGCTTACTAAGTATCCTCCGTTTTCTTTTTTTAATACAGTACCTTCAACGATATCTGCCACGGTGTAAGTTTTTGATAGAGTTTCTTCTAATAATGATTCAAACTCATCTAATTCATTTTTTGTCATTCCTGACCTCCTTCTATTTTTTTATATACGTTATCAATAATATTTTGCGGTGTTGATGCACCAGCAGTAATAGCTATGTTTTTAGATTTTTTTATTATATCAGAAAAATCATTTAATTCATTTTCATTTTCAATATGAATTGTTGCAGAGATATTTTTTAAAATCTCTGCTAAGTGCGTTGTATTAGCACTTTTTTTAGAGCCTACAACTACAACTAAATCGTTAGATTTTGCTAATTCTTTGGCTTCATTTTGACGCATTGTTGTGCTTTTACAAATTGTATTAACTAAGTGAATTTCTTTTGCAATAGTTACAAGATAAGTTAAAATACTTTGAAGAGTTTCAATTCTTTGTGTAGTTTGAACTACAACTCCAACTTTTTTATGGGTTTTGATTTCATCCTCAATTAATTGTAATTGATTAATATCATTTATAATTGCAATTTTATCGGTAAATTTTTCTGCATTTGCTTTGATTGCAATAACTTCAGGATGCTCAGCTTTGCCTACTATTATGACATAATCACCTTCTTTTGCAAGTTGTACGGCTTGTTGTTGAACCTTTTTTACATCAGGACATGTAAGATCAACAACTTCAAAACCACGTTTTTGTATTTCGTCAAAAACATCAGGAGAAGCTCCATGGCTTCTTATAACACAAATACCGGTTTCATTCTCAGGCAACTCATCAACTGTTCTTATTCCAAGTTCTTCCAGTTCTTTTATAACTTGTGAATTATGAATCAGTTCGCCTAAAACGAAAATATTTTTATTCGGATTTTCCAATTTTAGCTTTTTTACGGTTTCTACGGCTCTTTTTACACCATAACAAAAACCTGCAAATTTTGCTAATTCAATTTGTTTTGACAAATAAATTGTCCTGCTTTCATTAGACTAGAGAGAAAATCTCTCAGTAATATAATTTAAGCATGAATAAAAAAAATATCAAGCATATATTTACTTAAGTTGATATATTAAATTTATATTAACGGTGATTATTTGAAAGTAATATTATTTGCCCGAAAAAATTATTTATGATAACATTCTGTTGTGAAAGAGGGTTTTATGGACAAATTATCAACATTTATAATAGATTCTGATGAAAATTCAAGAGAAATAATAAGAAATTTTTCTAACGAATTTGAGTATATAAAGATTACGGATTGCTATAATGATATGGTTAGTGCTTATGAAGCCCTAATCGCAGAAAAGCCGAATTTGGCAATTGTTGATTTAAGCAGCGGTTCTGACAAAGTTTTTGAATTAATAGAAAAAGTTTTAAATGTGCAAAAACAGACTAAATTTATTGTAACTGCACTAAGTTACGATACTGATTCGGTTATAAAAGCAATGAGAGCAGGCGCAAGAGAATTTTTGCCTAAACCTATTATAAAAGATGATTTTGCAAAAACTATAAATAAAATAAAAGAGCAAACTTTTGGCGCTGAAAAAACAACCAATTGTAAAGTTATTACTGTTTTTTCTAATAAGGGCGGAATTGGTAAAACATCAATTGCAACTAATTTGGCTTTAGAAATTGCAAATATAACGAAAGAAAAAGTTGCACTCGTTGATATGAATTTTCAATTAGGAGATATAGCAACATTTATGGATATAAAGCCTTCTTTTGATATATCTTATGTTGTTAAAAATCTTGATGGAACAGATGATTCTTTCTTGTTAAGTACACTTGACAAGTATAAAGATACAAATTTATATATTTTAGCTGATCCTCCTTATATGGAGCAGGCAAAAGATATTACACCGGAACAAATTTCAAAACTATTTGATGCGTTGAGGCAAACTTTTTCTTACGTAATTGTGGATACAAGTAATGTTTTTTACGGTAAAACAATTACTGTATTAGATAATACTGATTTTATAATGCTTGTAACAATCGTAAATTTACCTGCGATAAGGAATTGTCAGCGTTGTCTTGATATTTTTGAAAGACTTGGTTATGACAAGGAAAAAACAAAAATAGTTATAAATCGTTATATGGAAAATGATGAAGTCAAGGCGGAAGATTTGGAGGAAGCTTTAAATCAAAAAGTTTATTGGAAAATACCAAACAATTATTTTACAATAATGTCATCTATAAATAAAGGTTTACCTGTCAGCTATATTAATCCATCATCAAATATAGCTCAAAGTTATCGTGAACTGGCAACAGTTCTTTCTGACAATATTTATAAACAAAAAGTTGCAAAAAAAATAAAAAGAAATCCGCTTATAGATTATAGAAAGTTGATAGATTGATAAATATGTTACTACTTACAAGAAGTAACTGTTTCGCTTAATGTAACATTGCTGTTCTTACATTGACCGTTTGTGTCGGCATTTAAGTAATCCATATTGCCGTTTTCTATTACCCAAGCTGTGCAAGAGTAATGTTTCCATTTTGCACTTGAAGTTGTTTTGCCGAAACATCCGTCAGGATATACAAAATCTGAAGTATCTCTGGAATATCTTGGCAAAATACCATTATTTTGCGTAATTACAAAATTAAACATATCGACACCGTAATAATTTTTACCTTTATTTACTCCGTCCAAATCGAGTTCTATTGAACCGCAATCAGGACCTAAAGTTTTTAATTTATTATTTGCCTCAAAATCACAAGACAAATTTGCCCAAAACAACATTGATGTCCCATCGGCAAAGACAATTGCAGGTAACTTGTAGTCCGTATCCATATCTATACACTCTTTTGTATGTTCTGAATCACAATATTTTGAATGTTTAATAAATTCGGAAATTCTGCTTGCAAATCTGTCGGAATTATTCCCATCTCTGGGCCAAGTATCTATCGGCCCATAAACAGCTATGGCACGTCCATAAGCGTCATTTAAATTTGAATATATTTTTTTTAATTTAACAACTTTTTCTTTATTACCTGTTGAACTGTTCAAATTGGGTAATGTTAATGCAGCAACAACACCTATTATACCCATGACGATTAAGGTTTCAGCTAGTGTGAATGCTATTTTTTCTATTTTATCAAACTCTTTCACATAAACTCCTTAAGTGCTAAATTAATAAATATATAAAACATAAAATAATTTTTATTGCATATTAAGATTATAACATATTGTCTATACTTTCTCAATACTCATATATTTTTTTGTTATAATTTTGTATATAAAAGGAGTTGTTAAATGGAATGTAAAAAAGAAGAAAATAAGTTAGAATGCTCTTGTACATATACATCTTGTAGAAATAGAGGTGTGTGTTGTGATTGTGTTCGTTCTCACAGAGAAAATGGAGAAATTCCGGGTTGTTTTTTTACCGCAGCTGGAGAAGCAACCTATGACCGTTCAATAGCAAATTTTATAAAGGTAATGTCAAAACACGTTTAATCGTTTTATTAATTTTTTAATTTTAGATATTTCTTTAAAGATATAAGAAATATTAAGAAAAATGTACAAACGTAAAAAATCAGTGTTGACAGTAAAAATTGTTTGATATAATATTTTTTTACACACGTAGCCGAGTGGTGGATAATCATACGGTTAGCGTATAGAAGAAATAAAGGAAGAAGAAAAATGGCAACAGGACAAAGAATTAGAGTTTGTTTAAAAGCATACGATCACAAGTTGATTGACGTATCGGCTGAAAAAATCGTAGAAACAGCAAAAAGAACAGACGCAAAAGTAGCCGGCCCTATTCCTTTACCTACAAAAAGACGTATATACTGTGTATTGCGTTCTCCACACGTAGATAAAAAATCTCGTGAACACTTCGAAATGAGAACTCATAAGCGTATCATAGATATATACGAAGCAACTCAACAGACAACTGAAGAGTTGAGTAGATTGGATTTACCTGCAGGTGTAGATATCGAAGTTAAATTATAATTTCAAACCTGTAATAAAATTAAATAAGCATTATGCATATAATGCGATCTACGACTCTAAAAGGGTAAAAGGTAAGAGGCTCACAAGGCACGTAGCGCTCGCAAGCAGACGGACTAAAGTTTAGGCTTTACGCTCCAAAAAAGAAAGGAAAATTTATGACACTTGGTGTGATAGGTAAAAAAGTTGGAATGACTCAAATTTTCAACGAAGAAGGATTAGCAGTTCCTGTAACTGTAATAAAGGTTGATCCTATTGTTGTAACACAAGTAAAAACTGTTGAAACTGATGGTTACAATGCAATTCAAGTAGGTACGGTTGCAGCAAAAGAAAAACATTTGACAAAAGCTCAAATAGGACATTTTGCAAAAAATAAATTAGAAAATTTCAGACACTTACAAGAATTCAGAGTTGATAATCCTCAAGATTATACAGTAGGTCAACAAATTGAATTGTCAGTATTAAACGATGTACAAAAAGTTGATGTAACAGGTACTTCAATTGGTAAAGGTTTTCAAGGTACAGTAAAAAGACACAACTTTTCAAGAGGACCAATGGCTCATGGTTCAAAAAATCATAGAGAACCCGGTTCAATTGGTGCAGGTACAACACCTTCAAGAGTTATTAAAGGTAAAAGAATGGCAGGTAATATGGGTAACGAAAGAGTTACTATTACCAAATTAAAATTAGTTAAAGTTGATTCAGAAAACAGTTTGATTTTAATTAAAGGTTCAGTACCCGGTTCAGAAGGTAAATTGGTAACAATTGTTCCATCAAGAACAAAATGGAATGTATAATTTAAAGTACATACAAAAATAATACAATATAAGGACATATAAAAATGGCAAAAGCAAAAACACAAGAAAAAGAAATATTGAGTACATCAGGAGAAAAACTTGGTGCTATCTCACTAAATGAAAGCGTTTTTGGCGTTGAACCAAATTTACACGTAATGCACTTGGCATTAAGACGTCAATTGAACAACGCAAGACAAGGTTCTGCTTGTGCAAAAACAAGAGCAGAAGTTAGAGGTGGTGGTCGTAAACCTTGGAAACAAAAAGGTACAGGTCGTGCAAGAGCAGGTTCTTTAAGATCACCTTTATTTGCAGGCGGTGGTGTTTCTTTCGGACCAAAACCAAGAGATTATTCTTTCTCAATGCCTCAAAAAGCAAGACAACTTGCATTAAAATCTGCATTGTCAGCAAGAAGTGAACAAATTGTTGTAGTTAAAGATTTAGCTATTGCAGAACCAAAAACAAAATTGATGGTATCAGTATTAGATTCATTAAAAGTTGCAGGTAAAATTTTAATTATCGCAGATGTAAAAGCCGCTGAAAATAACAACTTAAATTTAGCTGCAAGAAACATTCCAAGCGTAAAATTATTATTACCTTCAAATTTAAACGTAAAAGACTTGTTAGAAGCTGATAGTGTAGTTCTTACAGAATCAGCAGTTAACGAAATCACTGAAAGGTTACAATAATGAGTACAGCAAGAACAAACACAGAAAAATTATATGATGTAATTAAAAAACCGTTGATTACAGAAAAATCATACAAAGCAATGCAAGACGGTCAATACACATTTGAAGTAAACATGGATGCTACAAAAGTTGAAATAGCCCAAGCTGTTGAATTAGCTTTTCCGGGAAGAAAAGTTAAAAAAGTAAGAACTGTGTATATGCCATCACATGCAAAAAGAATGGGTTACAAATTTGGTAGAACAGATTCTTCAAAGAAAGCAATTGTAACAATAGAAGGCGAACCAATTAAAGAACTTATAGAAATATAGTAAAAAGGACAGATAAAAATGGGTATCAGAAAAATTAATCCGACATCTCCGGGACAAAGAGGTATGACAAAGAGTGATTACCAAGATGTAACCACATCAACACCTGAAAAATCACTTTTAAAACCATTAAGAAAAAAAGCAGGTCGTAATAACACAGGTAGAATTACATGCCGTCACAAAGGCGGTGGTGTAAAGCAACATTACAGAGTTATTGATTTTAAACGTGAAAAATTTGGCGTACCAGCAACAGTACAAACTATTGAATACGATCCAAACAGAAACGTTAGAATTTCATTAGTATTCTACGCAGATGGTGAAAAGAGATATATTTTAACACCTGATGGCTTGAATGTTGGTGATAAAATTGTTTCAGGACCGGAAGCACCTATTCAAAATGGTAACGCGTTACCATTAGAATTAATTCCGTTAGGTACAATTGTTCATAACGTGGAACTTGAACCTGGCAGAGGTGCAAAATTAGTTCGTTCAGCAGGTAATTCAGCTCAATTAATGGCAAAAGAAGGTAACTATGTAACAATTAAATTACCTTCAGGCGAAATGAGAATGATAAGAAAAGAATGCATGGCAACAATAGGTGCTTTAGGCAATTCTGAATTCAAAAATATTCACATCGGTAAAGCTGGTAGAAAACGTTATATGGGTATCAAACCAACAGTACGTGGTGTAACAATGAACCCTTGCGATCACCCTCACGGTGGTGGTGAAGGTAAAACAGGTCCTGGCGGACATCCTAAGACACCTTGGGGCAAACCTGCTCTTGGTTACAAAACTAGAAAATCTACTAAAGCTTCTAATAAGTTAATTGTAAGACGTAGAACAAAATAGTTAGAAGATAAAATATAAAAGGAGAATAAATTAATGGCACGTTCATTAAAAAAAGGACCATATATCGAAGAATCATTGCAAAAGAAAATTGAAAAAATGAATGCAAATTCAGAAAAAAAGGTTATAAAAACTTGGTCAAGAGCTTCAATGATTAGTCCTGATATGTTAGGTCACACAATAGCTGTACACAACGGAAAAACTCACGTTCCCGTATATGTTACAGAGCAAATGATAGGTCATAAGCTTGGTGAATTCGCACCTACAAGACTATTCAGAGGACACGCAGCTGATAAAACAGCTAAAAAGTAATTAAGATAAATTAATTAAAAAGGATAAAAACAATGGAAGCTAAAGCAAAACAAACAAATATTAAAATGACAGCTCGTAAACTTCGCAGAGTAATCAATGAAGTAAGAGGCAAAGGTGTCATTGAAGCACAAGACTTGTTACGTTTTATGCCATACTTTGCAGCAAGAGTAGTTGAAAAAAACTTGAAAGCAGCAGTGGCAAATGCTAAAGAACAATTCGATGTAAATCCTGAGCAATTAAAAATTTCAGAGATATTTGCAGACGAAAGTGTTACTTACAAAAGAGCAAGACCAAGAGCACAAGGTCGTATGTACTCAAGATTAAAACGTACATCTCATTTGACATTAAAAGTTAGCGATACAGTAAAATAGGAATTAGATAAATATGGGACAAAAAACACATCCAACCGGATTTAGAGTAGGCATAATCAGACCTTGGGTAAGCTCATGGTATGCTAAAATAAAAGAATACGGACAATTCGTTGCAGAAGACGCAAAAATCAGAAAATTTGTAAAGAAAAAATTATATGCAGCAGGTGTATCTAGAATTTTGATTGCAAGAAAAGCTCAAAATACGACAATTACAGTAGTAACAGCTAAACCTGGTATTGTAGTTGGCAGAAACGGTCAAGGTATTGAAGAATTAAAACAAGAAATTTCAAAATACATAAACCGTCAAGTTATTTTAAATGTAGTAGAAGTTGCAAGAATTAACGCTGATGCTCAATTAGTATCAGAAGCAATAGCTCAGCAATTAGAAAAACGTGTAGCATTCAGAAGAGCAATGAAACAAGCAATGCAAAGAACAATGCGTTCAGGTGCACAAGGTATCAAAGTTATGGTATCAGGACGTTTAGGCGGTGCTGAAATTGCAAGAAGTGAATGGGCAAAAGAAGGCAGAATACCTCTACAAACATTAAGAGCAGATGTTGACTACGGTTTTGCAGAAGCAGATACAATGATGGGAAAAATCGGTGTAAAAGTTTGGGTATTCAAAGGCAACTTAATGCCTGGTGAAAAAGCCGATGAAAACGTAAAAGCAAAAGCTTCAAAAGAAGAAAAAATGGGTGCAAGACGCGGTAAACGCAGAGCTGCAGCAGAAGTTGAATAATTAATTACACAGGAGTAAAATAAAATGTTACAACCTAAAAAAACAAAATACCGCAAAATGCAAAAAGGCAGAATGAAAGGTCACGAAACACGTGGTGTTGATTTTGAATTTGGTTCTTATGCATTAAGAGCATTAGAACCGGGCTGGATAACAAGCCGTCAAATAGAGGCAGCTCGTCGTGCAATGACTCGTGAAATCAAACGTGGCGGTAACGTTTGGATTAAAATATTCCCTGATAAACCAATTACAGCAAAACCTGCTGAAACTCGTATGGGTTCTGGTAAAGGTAATTTGGAATATTGGGTAGCAGTTGTAAAACCAAACAGAATTCTATTTGAATTAGAATATTTTGATAGAGCAACAGCAGTGCATGCATTAGAATTGGCAGCACAAAAGTTACCTATTAAAGTTAAAGTAGTTGAAAAGAATCCTGTTCAATAATAAAGGAATAAACACATGAAATTACAAGAAATGCGTGAAAAAACAGTTGAAGAATTAAAAAATGCAGTTGTTGACTTCAAAAAACAGTTGTTGGATTTAAGAGTTCAAAAAGCAACAAACAAATTAGAAAATACAGCTTTAATTGCGAAGACAAAACACTACATTTCACAAATCAAGACAGTTATAAAAGAAAAAGAGGAACAAAATGCCTAAAAAAGAAAAACAAGGTGTTGTAGTAAGCAGCAAAATGGACAAAACAGTTGTAGTAAAAGTTGCTGATTATGAACCACATCCAAAATACAAAAAAATTATGGAAACAACAAAGCATTACAAAGCACATGATGAACAAAATCAATGTGAAGAAGGCGATGTAATCAGAATTATTGAATCAAAACCACTATCAAGCGGAAAACGTTGGAGTGTTTTGAGCATTGTAGAAAAGAGAAAATAGTTTTTCTCGTAAGAAAACAAAAGGTGATAAAAAATGATACAACAAGAATCAAGATTAGTAGTAGCAGATAATACAGGTGCTAAAGAATTATTGACAATCCGTGTTATGGGCAGCTCAAACAAAAAATTTGCAGGTGTTGGTGATGTTATCATTGCAACAGTAAAAGATGCAACTCCAAACATGACAGTAAAAAAATCAGAAGTTGTTAGAGCTGTTGTTGTAAGAACAAAAGCTGATATAAAACGTCAAGATGGTTCAGTAATCAGATTTGATGAAAATGCAGCAGTAATTATCAACAAAGACGGCAACCCTAGAGGAACACGTGTATTTGGACCTGTAGCAAGAGAGTTAAGGGACAAAAACTTTATGAAAATTGTTTCATTAGCTCCGGAAGTAATTTAGTATTTTACAAATAAAATTTACGTTGTAAAATAAAAGTACAAAGAGAAAGATAGCCTAAGGAGATACAAATGGCAGATAATAAGAAAAAATCTTTGCAAGTAAAAACAGGCGATAGAGTAATGGTTATCGCAGGTAAAGATAAAGGAAAAATCGGAAACGTAAAGAAAACTATGCCTTCTGAATCAAAAGTAATAGTAGAAGGTGCAAATATGGTAACAAAAGCACAAAAAGCTAATCCAATGGCAGGTACTCAAGGAGGATTAGTTAAAGTTGAAGCTCCTTTGAATAACTCAAATGTTATGATAGTATGCCCTGCTTGTGAAAAAGTTACAAAAGTAAAACACGAAATGAAAGATGGAAAAAAAGTTCGTGTTTGTAAAAAATGCGGTGAACAGTTAGATGTATAGTGCAAGATAATCTTGGCATGAAACCATCTTGAATAGAGGAAAAAGAAAATGACAGTAACAAAAAGCTTAAAGAAAAAATACGAAGAAGAAGTTAAAAAAGCATTAGTTGAAAAGTTCGGTTACAAGAATGATTTAACAATACCAAGACTACACAAAATAGTTTTAAACATGGGTGTTGGAGAAGCATCTCACAATACAAAAATTGCGGATGTAATCCAAGGTCAATTGACAAAAATTGCAGGTCAAAAAGCTGTTGTAACAAAAGCTAAAAAATCAATTGCTACATTCAAATTAAGAGAAGGTATGCCGGTTGGTGCTATGGTTACATTACGTGGTGAAAGAATGTATGACTTTTTGCAAAAACTAATTTGTGTTGTTTTACCAAGAATTCGTGACTTCCGCGGTATAAGTGCAAAAAGTTTTGATGGTCGTGGAAATTACACATTAGGTTTAAAAGAACAAACTTTATTCCCTGAAATTTCTTTTGAAGAAGTTGATTTGGTTAAAGGTATGAATGTTTCAGTTATTACAACTGCTAATACTGATGAAGAAGCAAGAGAATTGCTAAGATTATTAGGTATGCCATTTAAAGGCTTGAAATAGTAAATAAGTACTAAATTATAAAGGAGAAATTCATGGCTAAAAAAGCGATGATGAACAAAGAAGCTAAAAGAGAAGCGCTTGCTGCTCAAGGTAAATATCCAAAGGTAAGACTACACAATAGATGTAGCATTTGCGGTCGTCCTCACGGTTTCCACAGAGATTTTGGTCTTTGCAGAATCTGTTTGAGAAAAATGGCTCACCAAGGGTTATTACCTGGAGTTACAAAAGCTAGTTGGTAATTTTAGATTTTTGTTTGTTAAACAAGAGAGGTTCATTTTTTGAACCTCTCTTTAATATTAAGTTTTATAAAAAATATTTATATTTTGAATTGTGCCTAAATAATTGAAATACAGCTTTATAAATTTACAAAAAATTATTTGAGGGATTGAAAGAATGTAAAAAATTTGTTATCCTGTAAGTAGTATATTCTGAATAGTTTTAAAGGAGTTTATATGAGCAAAAAGATTAGTAAAAAGGCATTTACTTTGGTTGAAACTCTTATAATGGTTGCAGTTGTTGGTATTATTGCAGTTATTACAGTTGTTAGTTTGAAAAATATGAGCCCAGATAAGGATGCTGTTTTAGTTAGAAAAGCTTATACTGAAATGTCAAAAGCGGTTTCCGCACTTGTAAATGATGAACAATTATATCCATCTGCAAAAGTTGCTTATAATTTTAAAGATAATGGGTTAAACGATATTATTTTACACTCTATTGCAGCTAATCAGGAAGAATACTGGAATCCGAATGATTTGAATGTTAACTCATGTTTAGGGCATGTCCCAGACAATAGCAGCAAATCATCAAGTGATGTCAACTGGCAGGCGGCTGATGATTGTCATGGTACTAGTATTGAAACCCTATGTTTAAGTAAAGGTGGTCATATGGATTATAACACTTGTACTTGTTTTGAGCCTGATAACTCATCTAATTCACCGAGTTCATCTAATTTCCCAAGTTCATCTAATTCTTCAAATTCATCTAATGTAACACCCGAAAGTGGTTCTGATCCTGGGAATGTTGACATTACAACCAGCAGCGCCAGTGTAAGTTCAGGGCTGTCTGGCGGTGACTTAGGCGGACTCACAAGCAATTTAAAATCAGCTTCAAATGTGCTGGGGGATAACACTGTTCGAAACGGTGCAAGTGCATATAATTCCAGTAACAAATTTGCATATAATTTTGCAAAACTTTTTGATACAAGAAGTTCAAGTTGCAGCGGTAATTATTGTAAATTTACAACACCTGACGGCATGGCTTGGAAAGTAACTGATAATTTCAGAAATGGCGGTGGAAATGCTAGTATAGATGTAGATATTTATAATAATGGTAAAGATGCAAATACATATTATTTCCAAGTTGACGCAGGTGGCAAAATATCAATAGATGGCAATAAATCAACAGCAGCTAAAGCAAGAAGATATTTAAGTTCAAGAAAAATGACAAAATCAAAATGAATATAGTTTAAACATAAGAGGTGGTTGCATTGCAGCCACTTTTTGTTAAGTATTTTTTTATTAATACTTGTATTATAAATATTTTTGTTTTAGAATAATTATGTTAAATGTCTAACTACCGAAGGACGCTTTAGTATGAGCAACAATTAGTTCGGCAAGAGACGAGTAGAATGGATACTGCATGGCAGATGTCGTGTAAGTCCGCAAGAGAAAAGGAAAAAAGAATGAACACAGATCCGATAGCAGATATGCTAACTCGCATCAGAAATGCAAACATGGTTTCACATGAAACAGTTGAAATTCCTGCTTCAAAATTAAAAGTGGAATTGGCAAAATTGTTAAAATCAGAAGGTTTTATTGCAGATTACGCAGTTGATGAGTCTGCAAAATTTAAAAAAATCGTTGTAACTTTAAAATATGACGAAAAACACAAACCTGTAATTACAAACTTACAAAGAGTATCAACTCCGGGTTTGAAAACATACAGCAAATCAAAAAACTTACCAAAAGTTTTAGGCGGTATGGGTGTAGCAGTTATTTCAACAAGCAAAGGTTTAATGTCTGATAGAAAAGCTCGTAAAGAAAACCTTGGCGGTGAAATTCTTTGCTACGTCTGGTAGCGGATTTGCGTACGTATTGAGCGAAGCGAAATTCGGATAGCGAGGAAAATGAGCCGACCGAGCGGAGCTCAAAGGCGAAACATTCCGAGCGTGGAGCAAATCCAAGAGAGCGGATTTGCGTACGTATTAAGCGGAGCGAAAATTAAAAATCTAAAATTATTAAGAGTATAATTGGTAGAAAAACTCTTAAAGTTATAATTTATACCATAAGGAGAAATGAAAATGTCAAGAATTGGTAAATTACCTATAGAAATTCCACAAGGTGTGGAAGTAAAAGTTGAAGGTCAAACAGTTACGGCAAAAGGACCAAAAGGAACTGAAACAGTGGAAGTTAGACCTGAATTAACAGTAAAAGTTGAAGATAATCACGTTTTAGTATTAACAAATAATGACGAAAGAAAAACAAATGCTTTACACGGTTTAACAAGAACACTTGTTGCAAATGCTGTTAAAGGTGTTAAAGATGGTTTTGAAAAGAAATTAGAAATCAACGGTGTTGGTTATCGTGCAGCAATGGAAGGTACAAAATTAAATATGGCTTTAGGGTATTCTCACCCTGTTGTAATTGAACCACCTGCAGGAATCACAATTGCAGTTGAAGCTAATACAAAAATTACTGTATCAGGTACTAATAAACAAATGGTTGGTGATGTTGCAGCTTTAATTAGAAGCAAACGTGAACCTGAAGTTTATAAAGGAAAAGGTATTAAATACGAAGGCGAATATATCAGACGTAAAGCTGGTAAAGCCGGTAAGAAATAATGCATAAGCCGATGTTCCGTAACACGCACGGCGACATCTAAATCTAAATTATCACATTAGTAGCCCGCATAAACCCTTGATTGTTTCAAGAAGGTTTGGGTAAAGGAGAAAGTAAAATGATTAAACAAGAAATTAGAAAACCAAAAGTACAAAAAAGACATCAATCAATCAGAGTGAAAGTTTCAGGTACAACTGAATTTCCAAGATTGGCTGTATATAGAAGTACAAAACATATTTATGCTCAATTGATTGATGATGAAAAACATGTTACAGTATGTTCAGCATCTTCTTTGGATAAAGATTTGAAAGAACAATTGAAACATGGTGGAAATATAGAAGCTGCAAAAGTGGTTGGTGAAGCAATTGCTAAAAAAGCTTTAAAAGCCGGTGTTGAATGTGTTGTATTTGACAGAGGCGGATTTTTGTACCACGGCAGAATTCAAGCACTTGCTGAAGCTGCAAGAGAAGCAGGATTACAATTCTAGTCAAAATAGGATATAAATTAAAAAGACATTCATGAAAAAATGAATGTCTTTTTTTTATCTAAAAAAATCCTTTGTAATTCTTGAAATAGCAGCAATAACATCATCTACAAGACTGAAAGCAGAATTGGCAACGTGTGCAATTCTTACGGAATGTTTAAGTATTTTGCCCGCTTGAAGAATTCCTATTGCTGAAAGAGCAATATCAAAAATTCTACCGCCAATTAATTTAATAATTTGTTCCTTTTCTTCTGTTTTAGTTGCTTTTCTGTAATTTGCTATAAGTATATATATTTCATATATCGCCTTTATAACAGCAAACAGTGCAAATACACCAATTATTAGCCAAGTAATATAATATGTTTTTTGATTTGAGCAAAGGTATATTAATAATACAAGTATAATACAAACGCTTAACAAGTTTTCAATTATCGATTTTGCAAGAACTTTTAGTCCTTCTTTATAAAATCCATAAATAAGCAGTTTTATTATATACAGACAATTAAACCAAATTTGCATATAATTCAATTTCTTCTTGAGTATTCATTTCTGTCGTGCATACTAAAACAGTCTTTTCATCAATCTTGTAGCCGCCAATAATGTTATTTGCTTTAAGTTTATCTAATAATTTATCTGCGTATTCGACTTCTATCAAAAATTCATTATAAAAATCTTTAGAAAGGACTTTAATACCTTTATCTTGAAGTTTTTTAGCAAGTTCATGTGCATTTTTGCTTGAAAGGTAACTTGCCTGTTTAAATCCTTTCTCTCCAAGCAGGCTTAAATAAACAGTAGCACAAAGTGCGATTAGTGCTTGATTAGAACAAATATTACTTGTAGCTTTTTCACGTTTAATATGTTGCTCTCTGGTTTGAATTGTTAATGTAAAAGCTTGATTACCCTCTGCATCAAGTGTTCTACCTGCAAGCCTACCGGGTAATTGGCGCATAAATTTTTCTTTGCATGCCATAAAACCTGCATGAGGTCCACCAAATGACATAGGAATCCCGAGAGGCTGAATATCTCCAACGACAATGTCTGCACCATATTCAGATGGTGGTTTTAATAGTGCTAATGATGAAATATCTGTAATAACGATTAAAAGACAATCTTCAATTTTATTAATTTCTTTTATTTCGCCATAAAAATTTGGATTTTGAATTAAAATACCTGCGTACTCTTGAGTATTTTCAGGTATTTTATCAAACATTTCAAGTTCAATATCATTTGCCCAGGCATAAGTTTGTATAACTTTAATGTATTCAGGATTTATTGTATCTGAAATTAGAACTTTATTCTTTTTAGATATTCTTTTTGCCATAATTACAGCTTCTGCCGCAGCAGTAGCTCCATCATATACCGAGGCATTAGAAACATCCATACCTGTTAATCTGCAAATCATTGTTTGAAATTCGTACATAACTTGTAGTGTACCTTGCGAAATTTCAGGTTGATATGGTGTATATGCGGTTAAAAATTCAAATCTTTCCGCAATTTGACTTATTGCAGCAGGAATAAATTTGTTATATGTTCCTGCACCTATAAAATACGTATAATCAGAATTATTTTTTTTAGCAAGAGATTTTATATATTTTTGAGTTTGCATTTCATTTAAGGCTTCCGGTAGATTTAGTGAGCCTAATCTTGCTTTTTCAGGTATTTGAGAAAATAATTCTTCAATACAACTTTTTGAAATACTATCAAGCATTTCTTTTTTATCTTTTTCGTTTATTGCTGAAAAATTTATCATTATTGCACTTCTTCTTTGTAATCTTTGTATTCTTTTAAATCTGAAAGTTCCAAATCATCACCTGTAAATTCTATTTTTACAAGCCAGCCGTTTTCGTATGGGCTTTCATTTAGTATTTCAGGTGAATTTACGACCAAATCATTTACTTCTAAAATTGTTCCTGATACAGGCATATAAATTTCAGATGCAGCTTTAACTGATTCTACCGTTGCAAAAACTTCTCCTTTTTCAAAGCTTGAACCAACTTCAGGCAATTCTAAAAATACAATATCTCCAAGTTGTTCTACTGCATAATCAGTCAGGCCTATTGTATAATTTTTGTCTTCATTTTCCAATAAGTATTCGTGTGTTTTTGCACATAAAATAGATTCTGTTATTGTCATTAGTTCTCCTTATGGTTGTGTTTTGTAACAAAAGGTTTTTTAACGATTATTGCGTCGTGTAGCTTTTCTCTAATCATAACTTGTAATGATGAGCCTATTTTTAATTCTTCCAAATTTTTTATGTATCCGAGAGCAATATTTTCGTTTAATGTTGGTGAAAATCCTCCGCTTGTAATATTTCCTATTTTTTCACCATTGTAATAAATTTCGTGTTCGTGTCTTGGTATTGCACGTGACAGCATTTTTATACCAATTAATTTTTTATCTGTTCCTTTTTGGATTTGATTAATTATAATATTTTTACCATTATAATTCTCAGTTTTATCTTTTGGAATTGACCAGGAAAGTCCGGCTTCTATTGGTGTTGTATTTTCGTTCAGGTCGTTTCCATATAAATGGAGTGCAGCTTCAAGTCTTAATGTATCTCTTGCGCCTAGTCCTATTGGCATTATAGAAAATTCGCTGCCTTCATCAAGTAGTAAATTCCACATTTTTACAACGTCTTTGTTTTTAATTAAAATTTCAAAGCCATCTTCGCCTGTGTAACCTGTTCTTGAAACCATAACTTGCATATTTTTTAATGTAGTTTCTTTTATTGTAAAAAATTCTTGTTCTATGTTATAACCTATTTTTTTTAAAAGATTTATTGCTTTTGGTCCTTGTACTGCAAGTAATGAATAATTATGTGATTGGTTATCAATATATATGTCAAAATTAATGCTATTTCTTATAAACCAGTTTATATCTTCGTCAATTCTTGATGCATTTACAATTAACAAATATTTTTCATCTTCCAATTTGTAAATAATTAAATCATCAATAAGACCACCATTAAGGTTTGTTAGCTGGCAATATACGGCTTTTGAATTATATAATTTTGAAATATCTTGAGGAACTATTTTATTTAAAAATTTTAAAGAATCTTTGCCTGTGACAAAAACCTCTCCCATGTGTGAAACATCAAATAATCCAACATTTTTACGTACATTTTTGTGTTCTTCAATAATTGATTTGTATTGTACAGGCATACTCCAACCTGCAAAATCAACCATTTTTGCCCCAAGTTGAATATGTTTGTCGTGTAATAATGTTTCTTTTACCATTTTGTTCCCCTACCAATACAGAATTGTGACTTTAAATCAATGTATTGTCAATATATTCTAAATTTTTGTAATAATTTTGTACATGATTTTAAGAAATGATATTATAATTTTATTATATAAGGGAATTTTATGTCGGATAGTAATTTTAAATTAGATTTATTTTTGGAAAAAGCTGTTAAATCAGATGCTTCAGATATACACTTAAAGGTTGGCGAGCGTCCAATGCTTAGACGTGACGGGATTATATTAAAAATTGATATGCCGCCATTAACAAAGGAAGATATGGATGCTATTGTTGAAAAAATTGTTCCTGATTTTATCAAGAGCAGATTGTCAACGGATACAGATTTGGATTTTTCTTATAATATAGAGGGTGTTGCAAGATTTAGGGTTAATCTTGCGCGTGCAATGATGGAATTTGCGGCTGTTTTTCGTGTAATTCCTTATTATATAAGCAGTTTTGAAAAATTACATTTGCCTGCATCTATGCAGCAATTTGCAAAATATAACAATGGTATAGTGCTTGTTACAGGTCCTACCGGAAGCGGTAAATCTACAACCTTATCATCTTTTATAGATTATATAAACGCTAATTATCAAAAACATATTATTACGATTGAAGATCCCGTAGAATTTGTATTTAAAGATAAAAAGTGCAAAATAACGCAGCGTCAGGTTGGTATTGATACAAAAAGCTTTTCGGATGGTATAAAATATGCTTTGCGTCAAGACCCTGATGTTATTCTTGTTGGTGAAATTCGTGATGTTGAAACGCTTGACAGTGCGCTTAAGGCTGCAGAAACAGGTCACCTTGTTTTTTCAACTATGCATACTAATGATGCTGTTCAAACTATTTATAGAATTATTAATATGTATAATCCTGAAGATAGAGATACTGTAAGAAAACAGCTTGCACAAACATTGAGGGGAACAATTGCACAAAAACTTGTAAAAAAAGCAGTAGGCAACGGACGTGTTCCTGCTTGTGAAGTTCTTGTTGTTACACCTGCTATTAAGGATTTTATTATTAAAGATGAAATCGAAAATATTTATGATTTATTAGCTAAAGGTTCATTTAATGATATGCTTACAATGAATGAATCTTTACATAAACTTGTAGAAATAGGTGCGATTACAAAAGAAGCAGCATTAGAGGCTTCTGATAATAAGGTTGAACTTGAACAATTCTTCCGTGGTGTATATAGAGGTACAAAAATCGGAGAATAACTGTGAATAATGTAATTACGGATGCTATAAATTTAAAGTCTTATAATTTAAGCGAAGCTGATAAGATAATAGTGATGTACTCTAAAGAACACGGTTTGATAAAGGGTGTTGCTAAAGGTGTAAAAAAGCCTAAAAGTAAATTAGGTGCCAGAATGGATTCTTTAGTTGCAAATAAAGTAATGTTATATAAGGGGAAAAATTTGGATACAATTTGTCAGGCAGAAGCTTTGAATACATTTAAGGAAACCCGTCAAGATTTAGATAAATTAGTGTATTCTTCATATATTTCAGAAATAATTTCGATATTCGGATTTGAAGATGATCCTTCTAGCAAAGAGGTTTATGAATTGTTCTATAAAGCTTTAGATAGAATATCAAATGCTAATTCTAAAAAAGATGTTGTGATAGCAGCTATAAAATTTCAATTAAAATTTATGCTAATAATTGGCTTTGGTTTAGAATTTGACAGTTGCCTTTGTTGTAGGGAGCAAATTTTAGATGAAGATATGTATTTTTCAATTCAAATGGGTGGTGTTGTTTGTGAAGAATGCAATGAAACTCTTGGAGTGAAATTAAAACTTCATCACAAAATGAGAGATTTTCTTCAAGCAATGATGCAATTTGATTTTAATTACGAGAGCGACTATGATAAAAAAGCCACAAATAAGGTTTGTGAAGTTTGTTTTAACTTGTTAAACGAGTATATTCAATCGCATACGGAAAAAAAGATAAAAGCTTTGTCTGTTTTAAAAGAAACAGAAGATTAAATTAAAATGAGTAAATTTAATCTTCAGGTATAAAATAATATTATAGTTTGAAAAAACAATAGCTTTTAGAACGAAAAGTTATTGTTTTATGTTAATGAATACTTTCACAAAGTTTACTATAAAATTTTATATATCAAATTATTTACAACTATGATTTCCGCCAACTGTTAAATTTGTTCCGTTCGGACACGTTGTTCCATCTGTTGTTTTTAAATAATCCATGTTATCAAAATTGATTATCCAAGCAGCTGCGGCAATATCACGAAAACATTTATTTGATACAGTACAACTACCAGTATCACCAGTTACATAATAAGAAGAATTACTCATAATATCTTCTACATACACACCTTTTTCATGATTAACCAAAAATTTAAAAATATCATTACCTTGTTTATTTGCTCCTTTTTGTACACCATCAATATCAACTCTTGCAAAAAATAATTTATCATCGTTGTAATCATTTGTATATAGTGCAATTGTAGAACCATCTGCTAATACTGCTGCGGTATCATAAGGTGCTCCTGTAGAACCATTATTATCAAAACCTATAGAACATTGAGTAATAACATCACATTTTTTAGATACTTTCATAAATTCTGTTATTCTATCAAAAAATTTAAATCTACACCCAACAGATGAACCAATACACCATTCCTCAACAGGACCATATACAGCCTCTGCTCTACCGAAGGCATCGTTTAAATTTTGATATATTTTTTTAACCTTAGCAACCTTTTCTTTGTCACCTGTTGAAGAGTTTAAGTTCGGAAGTGTTAATGCTGCAACAACACCGATTATACCCATAACAATAAGTGTTTCTGCTAGGGTGAACGCGTATTGTGTGAACTGTTTTTCTGTCATTGCGAGAAAATCTCTGATTTTCGTGGCAATCCAGTTTTTATTTTTTAAATAATTAATAATTTTTTTTAACATGTTAGACTTCCTTTCTTTATTTGTTTCTTTATTTATATTTCCGTCATACTGAGCGTTAGCGAAGTATCCAGTTGCTTTTTTCTGTCTTGGATTATTCG
>DJYG01000010.1 GCA_002450015.1 Cyanobacteria bacterium UBA6984
GGGATCGAACCGAGGACCTCCCGGGTATGAGCCGAGCGCTCTCACCAGCTGAGCTATCTTGCCATAAAAATATAAATAAATTTATATTTTCATTATTTCATAAAAAAATATTTTTTCAAGTATTTTTTATTGAAGTCCATTTAGTTTATTTTCAGGTTCGGACATATTAGTTATACGTAGCCCGAAATGGTCTTCTATAACAACTACTTCACCGTGAGCTATGAGTTTTCCGTTTGCATACAATTCTACCGGTTCACCTGCAATTTTTTCCAGTTCAACAATTGAGCCTCTTGTTAATTCTAAAACTTTCTTTACGGGTAATGTAGTTCTTCCAAGTTCAACAGTTAACTGTAGCTTTATGTCAAGTAAGTTGTCTAAATTCTTAGCTGCATCTCCTGAAAGACTTTTTGCATCATCAAATGAAGCAAATTTTACAGGTTGAACGGTTACCGTTTCATTATCTTCTTGAGTTGAATTATATGAAGAAGTTTCTGCGCCTATTGAATCTTCATAGTCAGAAGGCATAGGAGGAATATTAGAAAAAATATCTTCCATTGAAGTTTCTGAATATTCTTGAGCTTCTTCTTTATTTGTATTTTCATTATTGATAATTATGTTTTCATCTTCTTGTGAAAAATCTTCATCGAAATTTTCGAAATCATCATTGTTTTCTAACATAAAAATCCTTTCTTATCTTAAAGTTTATCTTTATCGTAATAATGTTTTAGCAAATCTTTTTGATGATCGTATTCTTCCGTAATTTTAACACTCATTTTATTATTAAGTGTTCCCGGACGGGCGAAATATTTTTTTTCATTGTTAACTTTTACAATTAAATCATCAGTTAGTTTTGTATCGAGTTTAATTATATCGCCTTCTTTTAAGTCTAAAAATTCTTCCATTGTTATTTCTGTTGAACCGAATATTACGCTGATATCAACATTAGATGTATTCAACTTTTGAATCATTTTTTGTCGGTCTTCTGTCGTAGCAACAATACCTTTTGTTTGGAAAATATGTTGAGTTGATAAATTGCCCAATACTGTTTCTAAAACAGGATAAGGGAAACATAAAGACATCAATCCAAAATATTTTCCGGCAATTTGTATTTCAAAAGTTATAAGAGCAACAATTTCGCCTGTTGATGCAATTTGTACTGTTTGGTAATTATTATCAAGTCCTACAATATTTCCGTGAACAGGAACGATATTGCTCCATGCTCCTTCCAAATTTTTAACAATTCGTTCAATAACTTTTTTTGCTAAAGCTTCTTCTATATCAGTAAGTTCTCTTTGTTTGTGTTCGCTAAGTCCCAAACCTCCAAGCATTCTATCTACGATGCATGACAATATATCAAAACTTAAACCTAATAAAATCTGTCCTGGCAACGGAGCAAGTTCAAATATACCAATAGTCATTGGTGAAGGCATTGAACGAATAAATTCATCATAAGTTAATTGGTCTGTTGAAACTACTTCTATTTCTATGCGCATACGAAGATATGCAGTGAGGACAAGAGATAATTGTCTTGAAAATTCTTTATGTAAATCTTGTAATGCTCTTAAATGATCTTTTGAAAATTTATCGGGACGTCTGAAATTATAAAGCTTGTAGCCTTTTTTATAAGCATCGGCAGCAGCTTCGTCAATAAAATCATAGTCTTCACCATCGGTAAGACTATTTTGATTATAATTATTCAATTTGTCTTGATAATCTGACATTCTGCTCCGTTATTATTGTATGATGAATTGACCAAAACTAACTCTTATAACTTCTCTTTCACCGGCAAAAATTGCATTAACATCTTCGGTAATTTGTTCTTTTACTAATTCTTTACCTGCTGCTGTCATAACTTCATCAGCAGTTTTGCTTGAAAAATTAGAAATAACAGCATCTCTGATTGCAGGTTTGTATTGAGCCATTTCTGCTTCAATAATTTTCATAGGGTCATCTTCAGCTGCTTCACCGTGACCATGACCGCCTTCTTTTTTACCTTCTTCTTGTTTATTACCTATAACAGGATCGGTAGGTATTCTTGATAACTCAAGTGCTACATTAACTTTCAAGTATTTTTTTTGAGATGCATCATTTAAATTTAATATAAAGTCTCCAAGGTCAACGATAATACCTTTTTGAACTTCTTCTTCGTCTGTTGAAACAACATCTTCATCAACATTTTCTTCTGTATTTAACGATGCGAGCTTTTTGTTTAAAAGGTTTTCTTGCAAGAAATAATTTACCCCAATAAGCAAAATGCATATTAGTACAGTAGAAATTATGTTAATAAGCACTAATTTGATATTATTATCCAAAGGTGCTTTTACAAGTTCTTCGTTTTCTTTTGGTTTCATTTGTTTTGAATCGTTTGGTTTTGCCATTTTTATCTCCGATTTTAATTTATTTTTTCAAAATAATTATATCAACTCTACGGTTTAATAATCTTCCATCATTTGATGTATTATCTGCAATTGGCATATATTCACCATATCCGACTGCGGATAATCTTTTGGGTTCTATTTTTTTAGTTTTAAGCATGTATGCAATAATATTTGTTGCTCTAGCTGTTGATAATTCCCAATTTGAAGGAAATTTTTTGCTACTTATTGGTGTTGAGTCTGTATGACCTTCCACTACAATATTATTATCTATTTTTGTAATTGTGTCTATTATTTTATTAATTGTAACGATTGCATCTTTTTTTATGTCGGCAGAACCTTCGTCAAACAATATAGAGTTATTTAGTCTTATAACTAGTCCTCTTCCGTCTTTTAGATATTTAATACCTTCTGTTTGTTCAATATTTTCATTAAAAAGTTTTTTTAATTCATCAAGTTGTTCTATTTGTTCCATAGCTGCTGTTTCAGATATAATTTTTGCCTGATGTTTTGTTATATTTTGAGAAACTGCGTATAAAACCATAAAAAGTGCCAAAAGCATTGTTACTAAATCAGCATAAGACACAACCCAACGGTTAATATAATCTTTTGAATTTGAGTAGTATTCGTTTCGCATTATCTTTTTGCCTCAAATCCTCTATATTTATTGTGAAAGCGCAAATAGCTTATTAATTTTTCTTCAATAATTGCCGGATTTTCTTGCATTTGAATTGAAATTATACCTTGTAAAATAACTTCTTTTAGCAAGATTTTTTCTCTAGTTTTTTGTTTTAAATTTCCTGCAATTGGCAAAAATATGAGATTTGCAAATCCAACACCATAAAGAGTTGCAACAAATGCTGTTGCGATACCAACACCAACGACATCAAGATTTTCAATGTCTTGCATAACTCTTATTAAACCCATGACAGCACCTACAACTCCAAATGTTGGAGCATATCCGCCAAGTGCTTCAAATACTCGAGATGATATAAGTTCTTCTTCTTCCTCATAGGATATTTCTGCTGATAGAATGTCATATACTAATGATGTATTATCGACATCAATAGCAAGTTGGAGTCCTCTTGCAAAAAACGGTTCAGAAACTTTTGATAAAACTTCTTGAACAGAAAATAAGCCGTTTCTTCTTGCAAAATATGCAATTTGTACTATTTCACCGATAATTTTAGTCGAATTGTCAGGATTTTTTTTGAAAACTTCACTAATACTTTTGCAAGCATTCATTAAAGTTTGTAAATTAAAATTAAGTAATACAGCACAAAAGCTGCCTCCAATTACAATACAAAAAGCCGCCGGCTGTATAAGCATGCTAAGAGAGCCACCATCAAATTTTTGGCTTATTACAATTAATGTTATTCCAAAGAATAAAGCAAATAATGCTGTAAAGTTCAAAATAAATCCCTCAACTTTCAATAATATAATCACATATTTTGTAAAATTTGGCTAAAACTTAAAAAAAGTAAATAATTCTAAATTGTAGTAGCCTGATAGCTATGATAAAAAATCGCCGTCTTATTATATGTTTTTTGTATAATTTTTATAGGTAATTTGTTTTATTAAAATTTTTGTAAATTTTTTGTAACAAATAGGGCAAAAGCATGCAAAAAAAAATATTCACAGACCTTGTTAATAATATAAAAGTGTGTGTATAAGGAATAGGAATGAAAGTTAATTTAAACGTATTTAAACCGGCAAAAGCAGTTAATTTTACAGGATTTAACCACAAAAAATCAGAAAATGGAGCTCAAGAGTTTGAATTTAACTTCCCTCATGACAGAAACAAATATGACTGTTATTTGGAAGTTTTTAGCGTTAAAAAAGATAAAAATGACAATTACAATGTTGATAAAATGTTAAAAAATACCGATTTAAATGTTAATTCGGTAAAAATCCCTTATGGCGGTGTTAAAATTGATATGGGTTACGCTTATGATGAATTAGAATCAAAAGCTCCATTTGCATACCGTTATAAATTAGTTGATAAACGTGATAATTCAAAATCATTCTATCAAGTTGATGCAGGTTCTGTAATTGACTATTCAAAAAATGGTAATTTTGATAAATTTAACCTTGTAATGCAAGATGGAACACAAGTTGCAAAAGGCGGTTCAATGACTCTTGCTTTACCTGATTCTTATGCAGTTGGCTGGGTTTATGATGAAAACGGTAAACCTGCTTTAAACAAAAAACTTGAAGAAAAATCAAAATATGCAACAAAAACTTTCTCTAATAAAATGGGTGGTAACTTAGCAGGTATTGAAGCTAATATTGATAAACTTAAAAAAGCAGGTTATTCAAGAATCGTTTCAACTCCTATATTTACAGATGACAGCTTATCATCTCACAGTTACTGGAATAAAAACTGTATGCAAATGTCAAATTCAATAGGTAATATTGACAACTATGCATCTTTACAAAAGAAATTATTTAAAAACGGTATTAACTTTGTTTCAGACGGTGCGTTTGTAAATGAAGGCTTGGAAGGTGTTCACTTTAAACACATGTTAAAATGGGGTGAACAATCTCCATATTATAACTGGTTCAGAGCAAGCGGTTTACAATCAGGACCTTTATCAATGGGTATCTTTGCAAAAAACAAAGATTATGTAGAACATAAAATTGTAAACTCTCCATATAAATATGAACAAGGCGAAGACGGTCAAATTAAATCTTCTAAAAATCCTGATTATGATTCTAAAAAACCAACATTTGTTCAAATTTATGACAGCAGATTAGTTTCTGAAGAAGATAAAAAAGATACTAAACACTTAATTAAATCTTATGACAAATTAGATACAGGTAATGCTTATGATATAAACAACCACAATGACACAGTTGTTCCTTATTCATTCGAAATTAATCCTGAAACTTATGACAAAAACGTTAAAAACTTAAATGCATATAACAAAAATGCTGACAAGAAAATAATGTTAAATCAACCTCTTGCAGCAAAATTCTTGACTCAATCAGAATCTTATGTTTTAGAAGATAAATATGAAAATGGTTTTGAAACATGGGACGCTAATACAGATATTGCAAAATTAAACTTTGTATTCTCTCATGCAGACACAAAACGTTTGGAAAATCTTGATCCACACGAAAAAGAATTCCAAACAAATAAAATTAAAGCTAAAAACTTTGAAGCTCAAGATTATGTTGTAAATTCAGGTAAATACTGGACAAGAAAAACAAACGATATTTTAAATGAATATGTTGCTCATTCATTAAAGAATGTAAGTTCAGATCCTAAAAAAGCAATGGCTCAAATTGCTGACTTAACTAAAAAAGGTGAACTTCCTGCAAATAACGACATTAATGAAAATATTGTTGCAAATGTAATCAATGGCGATTATGAAACAAAAACTTCAAAAGTAACAAGCGATTATAAAGAATTGACACTTCAATCAGTAATGTCATTACCTTTAGATTCAATAGAATTTGCAGATGATACAGTTGCAGTTTTAGGTTCTTCATTAGTTACAAACCGTGCAACAAAAGCAAATCAAATAGGTATGTCACGTTACGAAATGTTTAAAGCAGGTAATCCTCAAGTAACTGCTGAAAACAAAGACACATACGCAAAAGCAGATTCATTATTTACTAACGAATTATTCGGATTTGCAAATGATGTAATGCAACAAGTTAATAAAAACTTAGGCGGAAAATTATTTGAAGGAAATAAAGTTACTAAATTCGGTAAGTATGTATTACCATTAGTTAACCAAGATATAGCAAAATATGCTTTAGTTAAAGCTGTTGCTCCAAAAACTCAAGCTAAAGTTAATGAAGATGGTACTGTTTCTTATGATTATGATAAAATGAAAGAAGAAACAACATTAGCTTCAATGGGTATATTAGCAGATTCTCCTGAAGATGAAGCAAACTTACTTGTTAAACACTTAAAATCAGGTATAAGAAGAATATCTGCTTCAGATAAAGACCAAATTACAAAAGCTGTTACAAAACGTTTAGAAGGTTTAGATGAAAACAGTTTTGCATTAGCTGAAATGATTGTTGACAGAAACAATGCAGGTCTTGACTGGAGAATTGACGCAGCAAAAGATATTGCTGATATGGATGCTTTAAGAAACGGCAATGCTAACTTTAAAGATGAATGGTCAAGTGTTGTTGATTTTTGGAGAAATTTCTCTAAAGGTGTTATAGGTGAAAACAAAAATGCATATATGGTAGCAGAAGTTACTGATGAATTTGCTTTACACGATGCTTCAGGCAAATACTCAACAGCAAAAGATGCTGTAATGAAGTTACACCAAGAAGCAGGCATGACAAGTATTGCAAATTACTCATACTTCTTCACTGATGTTGCTAATATCTTTAACAAAGATATTACAACAGGTGCAACAATTGATCAAAACGGAAGAGAAAGAAAAATCTTTGATAAAATGGTTGGTGGAGATAACTATTTAAATTCAGCACCATTAGATTCAATATTATACTCTTATACATTTGTAGGCAACCACGATAAACCTCGTATGTTGCACTGCTTATCATTAGATATGGAATTATTCCACACTAATTTTGCAAATAACTACAATCACAAGAAAATTGCAGCTGCAGTTTTGAAAGATAAAATGTATGATCAAGTTACTGATTGGGATATAAACAGTATTGATTTCAACAAAGTAAGCAACAAAGCAATAGCTATGGGTGATGCAATCAAAGGTGGTTTCGGAAAAGCTTTAGGCAAAGTGTTCCAAGGTCAAAGAAAAGATGAAGCATTCTCAGCAATCAGCAAATCAGTTGCAGATTTAGCTTCAGGTAAATTCGGAGATAAAGAATTCTCAGCTGATGCATTCGGTACAAAACCTTTTGATGTTACTATCAAAGCTGTTATGACTCAAGCTGAAAAGAAACACGGCTTAAAATTAAGCAACGAAGAAAAATCAAAATTATTCAATGCAACATTTGAAACTATTTTAAAACCGGGAATGAGCAAATTCAAAGCAATGATGGGATTCTTGGTAAGCTTACCTGGTAACCCAACAATGTACGCAGGTGATGAATTAGGTATCACAGGCTACGAAGAAAAAGCTAAAAACGTTTACTTACAAAACCGTGGCTCATTACACTGGGAATGGTTAAATGATAACAACAAACAATTCATCAAAGACTTCTACAATGAAATGAATGCTACAATGGCATTAAGAGAACGTCCTGAATTGAAAGCTTTAAATGATGGTGCGCCATTCACATTGGATTTACACCATGATACTCAATCAGGAAAACCTGTTTCAGCAATTTTAAGACAATCTGCTGACGGTGCAATGGCTGTAACATTATTCAACGCTAATAACGTAAACTTAGATAAAGAAGCAGAATATGTTCCAACTCACGTTAAATTAGACAGCATTTCATTACACACAACTGATAATGATAAAGTTGGTTTAAGAGGCGGATTACAAGTTGGTACAACATTCAAAAACGCTGATGATAGAGATAAATCTGTTTACAAAGTTTGTGAAGATGGTGGAAACTACTTCATTAAACGTTTCAATAGCGAAGAAGATTACAAACACGTTATGGCAACAGGCAGATACAGAGATGATAACAAAATTGATATGTACAACAGCACATTGATTTTATACTCAGTTCCTGAACAAAAAGAAGTTAAAAAATCAAGAGTAATGTACAATCCTCAATACAATTTTGTATCAAATCCTTATCAATCAGCTAAAAAAGTTGAAACCGGTTCAAAATTAGCATTACTTGCAAAATAAAAAACAACATATAATGTAAAGCGGGGTTGGCTGTTATACCAATCCTGCTTTATTTTATAAGTTTTTAAGCAAAATTCGAAAATTTTAAATTGATATGCTATAATAATTTTAAAATTTTGCAGAAAGGATATTAATAAATGAAGAGAATATTGAGCTTTACACTTGCAGAAGTCTTGATTGTAGTTGGAATTATTGGTGTAGTTGCCACTTTGACATTACCAAACTTGACGCATTCAACAGGTGATACAGAAAAAGTTGCAAAAGTTAAGAAAGTATATTCAAATTTGAATCTTGCATTTGAACAAGCACAAACAAAATACGGTTTACTTGATAATTGGTGTGTAGGCTATAATGGTTCTTGTAAAGCAAGAACTTTTGATAGAATATCTGAATTTTTAAAAATTTCTAAAATTTGTAATAGTGTGCATGTATGTACTATTAAAATGGATAACAATGGTTCTGGCGGTTGGAATTATAATAATGCAGCAATTCTTGCAGATGGAACTGCTATAGCATTGGATCGGTCTGGTATTTTTTATTTTGTTGTTGATATTGATGGCACAGATAAAGGCGAAAATTTGCCCGGGAGCGATGTGTTTGAGTTTGGTCTGAGTAAAACGGAAGGTGTTTCTTTGGTATCGACAAATTTGACTACATATGGATATGTAACAAAAGCCGCATATAAAGGATTTAGTACCTTTGATGCTGCGGCTTGGATAATAAATTTTGGTAATATGGATTACTTAAAAACTTCAGATGGAACGACTTGTCCAAACGAAACAAAGCTTACGTCAGGTGGTAATCATACTTGTAAATAGATTGAAAAAATGGTTGGTTTTATGCTAATAAAATCAACCTTTTTTCTTGTAAATTTTTATTAAAAATACCGTTTTTTTGCGTTTTTTTGCTTAACAAATTACAACGATAGTAGTATAATAAAACCACTAGTGGTACATTCGTGGAGGAATTTTATATGCACAACATATCTTTTATGGGCAGACGTGAAGACAAGAATACTGTTGAACAGTTGAAAAAACAGGGCGATGCACTTACTCTAAATAATCAACGTAACATTACAACAGCTATTGATAAATTGTCTGAAGATTCATCAGAAGAAAATATTAAATTTTTGATGAATGTGGCTCAAGGTTTGAGATATGGTACAAGTTTTGAATTGGAAGGCAAAAAAACTAATAATGATTGGAGAGGTAAATTGCAACAAGCAACTGAAAGAGCTCTTGCAAATACAGATTCTCCAAATAAAGCAGCACTTCAAGAACAATTCAAAGCTACATTTATTGATAAAAAAGAAATGTCGGAAGATGAAAAATCCGTTATGGCATTACGTGACAATCTTTTAAAAACTAAAGGTTTGCCTCAGGCTATCCATGATTCTAAAAATGATGCTGTAAAAAATATTGCAAAAAATCTTGATTACTTTGTAATTTCTTCAGAAATTACTACAAAAGAGAAAAAATCTTGCTTAGAAAAATTGAATAAATTAATGAGTCCTGAATACAAAATAAAAGCTCAATTAAAAGATAAAAAGCCTCAAGTCTTAGGCGAATTGTTGAATGACCTTGTTGTAAAAACAGCAGAATCTGATAAACCGATTATTAAAACAACTAACCAAAGACACCACGGTATGTGTGCAGCTATTTCAACTTCCAGAAAAGTTATGGCTTATGAATACAAAGACAAATATGTCACAATGATTATGGAAGAACTAAATAACAAACCTGAAATGAAAGTTTATGACCCTACAAAATTGGGTACAGGTTCAAAAATATCTGTTCAAAAAACAGATGTTGATTTTGATTATGCAGATGATAAAGGTTACAGAATTCTTGATGCATCAGCATTGCAATGGATGAATATCGCAGGAAATTCAGGAAGAGGAGATGTTCAATCAACTCACTTCTCAGCATTTGACAAGCAATTCTTTGATACATTCCATGATGGACATTATATGAGAGATTTTGATGATCCAAAACTTGTGCCACATCAAAATCATTTAAGAGCGTTAGAAAAAGCTGAAGAATTTGTTTCTTCTGCTAAAAAAGGTATTGAAAAACGTGAAAAACAAGCTGTTGAACAAAAACAAAATGCAAGGTTTAATGCTCAAACGGTTGTTAAAGCCAATGCGTCTTTAAATAAAGAATTAAGCGCTTTAATGCCTGATAAAACACCTGAAGAAATGAACAAAGTTGTAAATCGTTTCTTAAAGATGGGTGATGTTCCAACAGCTCAATCGGATGATGTGCATTTTCATGACTATGAAGAAGAAGTTATGAAAAAACAAAAAATGGCTAACTTCATAAAAAAAGAAAATCCTAACGTAAAACAAGAAGATATAGATGCAAGAATGACAAATATCTTCAACATGTATGAGCTATCAACAGAAACAACAGAAGAAATGAACAAAGAGATTATGCCAAAATCTCCAAAAAATAAAATGACAAAATTGTATAAACCTTTATATGAGGCTGCAGCTGCTTATAGAACTGCTCAAGATAAAAAGTTAGACATTCCGGAAGAATTGAGTAAAGAAGCTCAAAAGTACGGTCTTGGTAAAGATGCAACAAAAGCTGATGTTATGAAAAAATATGAAAATGAAGGTAAAGTTGTATCTGAAGATATTCTAAGAAGTTTGCAAGATAAATACAATAAAATCGCAAAATATGCTGCTGTTGTTGAAAAAGCAGAAGTTAAAGGTGATAAAGTTGATATACCAAACTTATACGATATGACTGATGGTGAAAAATCGGCCTTAGATAAGGTTGGAAAAAATATAAACAAAATGTATTCTGAAGTTTCAAGAGATACAAAAGCAAAACAAAAAGAACTTGAACAACCTCTTAATGAACTCGCAAAACAAGTTGGTAAAGAAAAAGGTTCTTTCTGGGTAAGTAAAGAAGGTTCTTCTGGACTTTGTACTCCTCAAGAAATACGTATCTTAGAACAAATGACAGGTAAACCTTTCTATGCAGAAGAAAGTGTAGAAGCTGCAGCTGAAAAAATTAAGAAAGGTCCACACTCAGGTATAAGCGGAACGTCTGTATATCATAATGATCATGGTGGTCATGCAATGTATATAGCAGATGTTGCACCAGTTTTAGTAAAAGATGCAAAAACAGGTAAAGTTGAAGTTAAAGATGCTATTATGCACGATAATACTTGGGGTGAAGCTGAACATGCCAAGACTTGGATTGATTCTAAAGGCTTGTTAAGAACAGATTATCGCTGCGGACGTGGTGGAAAAGATGGTTACATTACAAACTCAGCATGGCAAAATGGTACATTGGTAGAAGATTTTAAATATGAACCGGGTGCTATTAAAGGTCAAAAATTTAAAATGTTCTATGATGCAATTTTACCGACTGTAAAAAATGATACTACTAAAACAGCATCAACACTTGTTCAAAACGCCTTTGTTGGGCCAATGGTTAATATGAGTAAAGTTGCTCAAGTTCTTCAAGCTGTTAAATCTGTACCGGCTGAATATTTGGACAAAATTATGGAAAGAGCTGAAAATGCCGGTGAAACTAAAAATTTAATTGAAGCTCAGGTTATGAAAGACCTTGATAATATTAATTCAGAAGCAGACTTAAGCAAAGCTCATAAAAATACTCAAAAATATATGAATCAAGTTGCAGAACAATTATCATTTACAAGGGATAATGCCAAAAAAGCAATAATTGAGGCTTTAGCAGTTGATGTAAATGATAAAAATATTGATAAAATAGAGGATGCTAATTTCAAAGTTCTAAAACACTTTATTGACAGCAAATTTGATCCAAAAGATAATAAAGAATTTATGGCAAAATTTAATGAAATTTCAAATATGTTAATTGGTGATGCTGAAGAAATGCTTAAGAATTCAACAGATGAACAATTAAGTGTTAAAACGGTTACACCTTATGAGGCTGCAAGACAAATAAAGGGACTTGAACCAGCTGCGACAAATGCTTTGAATAGTGCAATGTTTATGGATTCTATTCAAGATAATATTAAGTTAACTGAAAAAGGTGATTCTTTTGAAGAAGCATTCTTTATGTTGCAACGTGATTGGAATAATTTAAATGCTACAAAAGAAATTAAGCAATTAAAAAATAAAATGTTCCAGCAACATGGTGTAAGAGCTGCTTATCCTGATTGTTCGTTGACAACTCCTGATGAAACGGCAAAACTTGCTAAAAACTTCTCAAATACTTTAAAACAGGGTGTTGAACTTGTAAATCTGTTAAAACAAATGCAAGATGGCAAAGCAGATAAACAAGGATTAACTGATGAACAAATTGCAACAGCAATGAAAAATCAATTAACTGATATTTCAGAAGGTAAAAAGACATTTATTGAGGCAAATATTGAGCCACAACACAGACAAGTTGTTACAAAAGCTTTGAATAATTATTTGTCTGATGCAATAAAAGGTAAAAACACAGATGAAAGTTACAAAAAATTTGCAGAAGGTTTTGATAAATACCATATTCTAAATAATCCGCAAGAATTATTAAAAGAATTTGTAAGATTGACAAAATCTGATGATCCGTCAAAAGCTGAAATGGCAAAAGTATATGAAAGTTATATGGTAAAAGGCTGCTATGAACTGGCAAAATTTGATACTGCTGTAACAATGATGTCAGAAGCAAGCAACGGTCACATGCACGAAGTAGCTCAAGATTTCAAAAATATTAAAACACCTGCAGCTTGGGATGAACAGGGTGGAGAACACGATTTATCCACAGATGACGGTTTCTATGCTTTCTTAGAAAAATCTCAAGAAACTTGCGGTGTAGATAATACTTTAACTATGCTTAACCATATTGGTCAAAATGATAGAGCAATGCAGTTAGAAATGAAGAATATAGGTGTGCTTGATGAATTAAAAACTCTTATGTCAGCAGAAACTTTACCGCAAATTATTAATATTGTTCAAACAAAAGCCAATTTTGTTCAAGGTTTAAATTTGTCAAAAGCTCCTAAAGAAGCAAAATTAAGAGAACAATATATGGCTAAAATGAATGATTTTATTCAATATATTAACGAAAATGCTCCAAAAATTTTGGCAGGCAGTAAGTAAAAATTAATTTTTTAATGATTATTATAGTTCAAAAAAAAGCCTCCCTTTTGGGAGGCTTAAACTTTCGTTTAAATAATTGAGAGAGAGAGAGTATTGTATTAATATAAATCTTTTTTGTAATCTTTGTTGATTATTACCTTGTTGAATTATTGCTTTAATTCTTGCAAATGCTCATATTGCATTGCTTTATTCTTCGCAGAATACAAATTAAGCGATGAAGTTAGAACCCATAAAAGAAGCACCGTGGAAGAAAGATTCTTTCATAATACCTTTTAAAGATTTAGCTCTTACGTCTTTTCTAGCTTCAGCGTTGATAGCTTGAGAAGATGTTTTGTAAGCGTCTGCTGCAACTTGTGAAAATAACATTGACATCTTTTTTTAAATCCTCTCTTGCTCTCGTACTTTTATAAAGTTAATTTTGTTAAAAAAATTGCTTTTTTTGTTCCAACTTGATTAATATTTCTTAACAAAAGGCCATAGTGCCACATTTAGCAATGTTTTGCACAATACGTTAAGAAATATTCAATGATAAATATAAGAAAATATAGTTTTCCTTGTTTATATAAAGTATTTTTCTAATTAAAAATTGCCTTCGCAGTATTCATGCGTATTTAGGATTATTTGGGTACGCATAGCCTTGTTGCTACGACAAATTGATAAAAATTTTCAAACTTATGTAAATTTATATTACAGGCATGAACACAAAAGACCTGTTTTGGTGAGGGATTTTTGGTCTGTATTTTAATTATAACGCACATTTTGAATTTTGCAACTTTCATGAGATTTCACGTTATTTTTCAAAAAAAATCTCTATAATACAGTAATATTAAGAAATAATCCCT
>DJYG01000037.1 GCA_002450015.1 Cyanobacteria bacterium UBA6984
AACGAAGTGAGTTTGCTTGCACAAATTGAATTTAGTGAAAATTAATGAGAGAAAATCGGGTTGTGGTTTTTGTGAAAGAGGATTTTCGGTAGGGTGAAACCCGTAAGGTGTCGGTCGGACGTTTTACCTCTCACAAAAACATTCACTGGATGTTTTTGTTCGGCAGAGTGCCGACACCCCGAATAATCCGATAGCTTTTGCCACCAAAAGTTTCCTCTGTCCGAGTAGGACGATATAAATAAAGAAATAAAGAAAGGAAGTATAACATGCTAAAAAAATATTATTTACAGTTCAAGCAATCTGCGGTCTTGGATTATTCGGGTACGCACAGCCTTTTTGCTCGTATAAATTGCTATCGCAATTTAAGTAACTTCGCAGTCGGCTGTTTGCTCTCACGAGTTTCGCAACAAGTTGCTACACTCTACCGAAAATCCGCGTTCACCCTAGCAGAAACATTAATTGTAATGGGCATAATTGGTGTTGTTGCTGCGCTGACACTCCCAAACTTAAACAGTTCTACTGCAAATAAAGAAAAAGTAGCTAAATTACAAAAAATATATTCAAATTTACAAGACGCTTTTGGTAGAGCCGAGGCTGTGTATGGACCAACTGATGAGTGGTGTTTAGGTATTTCATCTGATAATTGCAAAAAAAGATTTTTTGAAAGAATCTCTGAGTTTATGAAATATCAAAAAAAATGTACTATTACCGATAATTGTTCTTTAAAGCTAAATGCAGGCTATGGAACAGGTGGTGATATAAAAAATTACAGTCTTATTTTGAATGATGGCACGATAGTTAGTATTGAAGGAAATCATGATGCAGTATCCGGTAAAGCTGAAATAAAAATCGATATAGATGGACTGAATAAAGGTAAAAATGCATCGTGTTATGATTATTTTGGATTGCAATTTAGACATAATAAGGGAGTTTATTATAATGCCGGTGATGTAGGTTTAAGTATACATCCAGACAATGATAATTACAGGTGTACATCTTGGATATTAGAAAATGTCAATATGGATTATTTAAAATGTAATGATTTAAAATTTGGCACAAAAACAACTTGTAAATAGGCAATAAAAAAGGCTTGCATATGCAAGCCTTTTTTGTTTTGTCAATTTCTTCTTACGCAATACCTATTTGACGCATTGGCATTGCTTTTTTACCCAATTGAGCTGCAGAAGTTTGGTGTTCACCATCTTTAATGCCTAAGCCAACATAAGATGATTCATTTGAAAATGGATTGCCTCCATCTGCTCCGCCTTTTTCAACTCTTGAAACCGGTTGGAACGGATTAACACCATTAACACCTTGAAGCTTCTTCATTGCGAATGGGTTGTTGTTTAAAGCTGAAATATCCAAAATAATATCCTTTCTTTATACTATTATTAAAACATGTTTTTCAAAAAAATTGCGTCATGTTAACAAATATTTAACAAAAATTTTTATTTTTGCTATTGAAAACAAGTCATGTTCTTGTTAAAATTGTTTGGATATTTAATCATTTTAGAGGGGAACAGATATGACAAAACGCGTATTATTATGTATTATGGACGGATGGGGAATTTCTTGCGGCAATGATGAAACAAATGCTGTAAAATTGGCTAATCCTGTTAATTTTTATAAACTTAAAGAAACAGAAAAATATACACAAATCCATGCTGATGGTGAATTTGTCGGCTTGCCTGAAGGTCAAATGGGTAACAGTGAAGTAGGTCATTTGAATTTAGGTGCAGGTCGTATTGTTTATCAAGATTTATCAAAAATAAACAGAAGTATAAAAGATGGTTCTTTCTTTAAAAATGAAAAATTTATGAACGCAGTTGAACATGTTAAAAAGAACAATTCTTCATTGCATTTATACGGACTTGTATCAACAGGTGGTGTTCACTCTTCTTTAGACCATTTGTTGGCATTAATAAAAATGGCAGCAGAAAATGGATTGAAAAAGGTTTATGTACACGCATTTTTAGATGGTCGTGATACTCCACCTGCGAGTGCTTGCACATATTTACAGACTGTTGAAGATGAACTTAAAAAGTATAATCTTCCTCCTGTAGCATCTGTTGTTGGAAGATATTGGATTATGGATAGAGATAACCGTTGGGAACGTGTTGAAAAGGGCTATAATTGTTTGATGTTAGGTGAAGGAAACAAAGCAAGTTCTGCTATCGAAGGCGTTAAAGCTTCTTATGAAAAAGAAATAACAGATGAATTTGTTGAACCAATTGTTTGTGGCGGTGAAGAATCAAGAATTCATGATAATGATGCAATTATCTTTTTTAATTACAGACCTGATAGAGCAAGAGAAATTTCAAGAGCAATAAATTTTAAAGATTTTAACGGCTTTGAAAGAAAAGTAGTAAGAAAAAATCTTTATTATGTAACTTTTACACAATATGATGAAACATTTACTTTTCCTGTTGCTTTTGAAAAAACAAAAATGGTTAATATTCTAGGCGATGTGTTAGAACAAAATGGTATTAACCAATTTAGAACTGCAGAAACAGAAAAATATGCTCACGTTACATTCTTCTTTAATGGCGGTATTGAAGAACCAAACGCACATGAAACACGAAAACTCGTTCCGTCGCCAAAAGTTGCAACTTATGACTTGCAGCCTGAAATGAGCGCTTATGAAGTTTGTGAAAATGTTTTAAGTGCAATTGATGACGAAAAATACGGGTTTATACTTGTAAACTTTGCAAATCCTGATATGGTTGGTCATACTGGTGTTATAGAAGCTGCAACAAAGGCATGTAAAGTTGTTGATGAGTGTGTCGGTAAAATAGCAGATAAATGTAGAGAAAAAGGATTAACAATGCTTTTGACAGCAGACCACGGTAACGCAGAAGTTATGGTTAATTCTGAAACAGGAAAACCTCATACTGCGCATACAACAAATGAAGTTCCGTTTATTTTAATCAATGCGGATAAAAATATTGAATTAAAAGAAACAGGTGCGTTGTGTAATGTTGCACCAACAGTTTTGCAATTAATGGGAATTGCAAAACCTCAAGAAATGGATTGTGACTCTTTGATAAAATAAAAGGAAATATAAATGGCAGATAATGAAAAAGGTTTGAACATAGATTTATCATTCAAGAAAAATAATGTTGATGAGTTATTTTTTAATTTGAGTGAAAATCCTAACGGATTTAAAAATAAAGATTTTAGATATACTTTAAGTTTGATTTACCAAACTGTCGAAGATGAATTTGCAGGAATATTTTTAAGTCCAAATCCGCCTGTAAGAAATACTGATTTTTATTTGGTAAATAATGCAGGTAAACAATCCTTTTTTGTGACACCAACAAATAATTTTCAGTATTATTTAAAGTCAAAAGGTTCTTTGTTCCGTTGTTCTTCAAGTGTTTTAGGAACAAAAGTCGGATATGCATTACCGCTTGATTTAGTTTTGGATTACTTTGGTGGTTTTGGCGATATTGTGGATTTTCAAGACCTTTCATATACTTTTATATATTTAAATAAACTAACTCAATTCGTAATGAAATTAATTGAAAAATTATATTTTATTCCGACTGTTAAGCGTCGTGGTCAAATGTTCAGAATTGTTTATGAGCCTATTATTGCAAATAAGCAATTGGCAAGGATTATCAATCAATTTGAAGAAAATCTGCCTGAAGATTTGTTTATTCAAGGTGAAATGCCTAAAAACTTTGTAACTGAGTTTATATATAATTATTTAAATTATGTTATTTATAAATTTTTGGGTATTAAAGCGTACAAATTCAAAGATATTAAATCAGGAACATATCTGATTAAGGATTTGGAGCAAAAATCATTGATGAAAGGTAATGATTATGCGGAAAATTTTGCTCAATGGTTTGATGAACTGTATCTTGGCAAGTATGATGTTATTCCTTTCTTTAAGGTTAATAAAGTTACTGATGAAGAATTTGAATTAAAAGTTCATATTAAAAATAGAAAAACAGGAGAAACAGCTTTAATTGACCAACTTTATACAGATGAACAAGTTTTTGGTGTAACATCTTCTGATATTGCAAAAATTGTTGAAAAACAATTGAATTATGCAACAAGATATATGCCTGAATTGGAAATGCTGTTTGAAGATGAAGATAAACTGTCATTAACACTTGATTTGGGCGAGGTTTATAAAATAATTACGCAAACAGCATATTATTTACAAAAAGCTCAAATTGAGGTTATATTGCCTGATGAATTGGTTAATGTTGTTGTTCCTCGTGCTTCTATTAATGCTAAAGTCAAGGCTTCCCGTTCAGGTGAGTTACTGGATATATTCAATACAACATCATCAAGTTCTTTGTCTTTAGATGATATTTTGGAATTTTCTTATGAAATAGCATTGGGTAATGAAAAAATGTCATTAGAAGAATTTCAGGAATTAATAAAAGATTCTAAAGGTCTTGTAAAATACAAAAACAAGTACATCCTTGTTGATGAAGATGAAAGTAAAAAGCTTATTGAAAAAATTTCTAAAGCTGATCACAGCAAGATGACAAGAATGCAATTAATCCATGCATCTATGTCAGGTCAAATAGATGAATATGATTTTGATTATGATGAAGCATTTGCAAATATTTTGAAAGATTTTACAAAACCTGTTGAAGTTACTCCGCCAAAAGAATTAAAAGGTGAGTTAAGACCTTATCAGCAAACGGGTTTAAAATGGTTATGGACAAACGTTTCAAAGGGTTTTGGCTGTTGTATGGCAGACGATATGGGTTTAGGTAAAACTATTCAAGTTATTAGTTTGATTTTAAAGCTGAAAGAAGAAGATAAACTAAAAAAGCCTGTGCTTGTTGTTTGTCCGACAACTTTAATGGGTAATTGGATGAAAGAATTGCAGCTTTTTGCGCCATCAATAAAAGCAGTAACTTACCACGGAGCAGAAAGAAAGTTAAATACAGACGTTGATATTATTCTTACAACTTATGCGATTATGAGAATTGATATTGAGGAATTGAAAAAACATCAATGGGGAATGATTATTGTTGATGAAGCCCAAAATATTAAAAATCCTGATACAGCACAAACTCTTGCTGTGAAAATATTGAAATCAGATATAAAAATCGCTATGACAGGTACTCCTGTTGAAAATAGATTAACAGAGTTGTGGAGTATTTTTGACTTTATAAATGGCGGATATCTTGGTACTTTAAGGGAATTTCAAAAAAGTTATGCTATTCCTATTGAACGATTTAAAGAAACTTCTCGTGCTACAAAATTAAAAATGTCTGTTTCTCCATTTGTTTTACGACGTCTTAAAACAGATAAACAAGTTATTTCAGACTTACCTGAAAAAATGGTACTTAATGATTACTGCTACTTATCTAAAAATCAAGCAGTGCTTTATGAAAAAACTCTTAATGAAATGATGGAAAAAATTAGTGGATTTACGGGTATTAACAGACGTGGTAATATCTTTAAACTTATTACAGCTCTAAAACAAATTTGTAATCACCCATACCAATTCCTGAAGTCTGGAGATATGAACAAAGAATCCTCCGGTAAAATGGAACAATGTATTCAACTTGTTCAAAGTATTATTGATAACGATGAAAAAACATTAATATTTACTCAATATAAGGAAATGGGTGATATTCTTGTTAAAATTATTGAAGAAGAATGTGGTACGATACCTGTATTTTTCCACGGTTCATTAAACGTAAATCAACGTGAACAAATGATTGAAGATTTCCAAAATAATCCTGAAACAAAAGTAATGATATTATCATTAAAAGCAGGTGGTACAGGTTTGAACTTAACAAGTGCAACAAATGTAATTCATTACGATTTATGGTGGAATCCTGCGGTTGAAGATCAGGCGACCGACCGTACCTATCGTATCGGACAAGATAAAAACGTTATGGTTCACAGACTTATTACCTTAGGTACATTTGAAGAAAAAATTGACGAAATGTTGAAGTCTAAAAAAGAACTTGCAGATATGGCTGTTTACGAAGGCGAAAAGATTATTACAGAACTTTCAGACCAAGAAATTTACGAAATATTTACTCTTACTGCTCAGTAAAAAATTATTTAACGGTTTTTAAAATTTCCATTATAGAAAAATAATGTGCAGCAGCACCTGCTATAACAAAAAGGTGCCAAATGCTGTGCATGAATTTCTTTTTAATAAGGTAAAAAATACATCCTGCTGAATAAAATAAACCACCTAAAAGTAATAACCAAACTGCAAAATGGCTAGCATTTGTCCAAATAGAATAAAACAAAAACAAAGACAACCAGCCCATTACTAAATATAATCCTGTTGATAAATATTTAAATTTTAGAGTAAGACAAGAATATACTATTCCTGTAATTGCAAGATACCACGTCATTGCAAGTAATGCTACAGAAAGCGGAAATGGTACGACAAGCAGTAAGATTGGAGTATAAGTTCCTGCTATCAGCATAAATATTGCGCTATGGTCAATTTTTCGAAAAACCTTTTTTGCTGTTTCGTTTACCATTGCGTGGTATAACGTAGAGGATTGAAATAGAATAAATAAAGTTGCTCCATAAATAGCAGTAGATGCAGCTTCCATAGCATTATGAGAACTCACGGCAAGCATTACAATTGCATAAATAGAAAGTAATGCACCAATAGAATGTGTGAATGCATTTGTAAATTCTTCCGCTGTTGTGTATTTTCTTTCCATAATTTTAAACCAAGTTTATCATAATTAATTTTTAAATTCAATAAATGCTGTTTATGGCAATTTTCATGAAGAAATTTACTTTATATAAATGTATAAGTGTATTTGTGTATAAATGATTATCAATAATAATTACAAAAGTTTTATCCAACCAAATTTTACGGCAAATGTTATGCCGAAAAATTGTGCTGAATATATAGATAATAAGTTAAAAAATGCTAAAACGGTTGATATTTTTTGTCATACATCAAGTGATGAAGATTCTTTTAATAGCGCAAAAGCAATGTATTCTTATCTTGAATCACAAGGTATAAAATCAAGAATTGTCGTATCAAACGGTAAAGAATGCTATGATTACAACACAAACAAATACAATATTATACAGGCAGATGATGTTAACGAAACAACTAAAAAAGCCGATTTGGCATTGTGTTTAGATTTTAGTGCAAAAAGTCGAGCTGTTCCTAATGTTGCAAAATTTATAAATAGTTATGGTGCAAATGTTGTAGGTTTTGACCACCATAATAACTCTGATAAAATTACGCCAAATTATAATCAAATTACACAATCTTATGCAAAAACACAAGAATTACCAAAGTTGGAAGCAAGGAATTTTTATATTGATTCCAGTGCCAAATCAAATTGTGCGATTATATCAAGATTTTTTGATGCTATTGGTCACAAAATTAACCGTGAAGAAGGTCGTTCTCTTCTTGCGGGCATGATTGATGATACCTCAAAGGATGGTTTTACTAAAGTTTCTAAACTGGGTCAAATTGAAGTTTCTGATAAAACCAATGATAATGGTAATACTAAAACTGTTATGAATAATGTTTTATCAAGATTAAATATTTTTGACAAATTAAATGTTTTAAAACACTTTGCAGATAAGTCAAAATTAACAGATAAAGAAATTAAATTTCAAAATACATTAAAAAATCGTACACAATATTCTAACAATGGAAAATTTGCATACCTTGAAATTCAACAAGGTGATAAAGAGTGGGAAAATTTAGGTAGAGATACAATTAGAACAAAAACAGTTCTTGGCAATTACCGAAAACAAATGCTTAATGATAAAAATGTGGATGCTGTTGCCGTTTTCTTCCCGACAAATGAACAAGATATTTACAAAATGAGTATTATTACTAAAAAAGATTACGCAAAACAAATTATTGATAATATAAAAACAACAACTTGTCCTGATTTGGTTGCAGGTGGTCATGATGACAGAAGCGGAGGAAGTTTATCTTCATCAGACAAACAAAAATGCCATGAGTGGGTAAATTTGTTTGTAAATGCTGCAAACGAAGTTTTATCTTAATTCCTGTTTAAAGTTTTTTTCAAAAATTTAACTATACCTGAATTTATATTTTTGCTTACAACCATTACTACATCTTTGTTTTGTGTATCTGTATATTCAGAATACAAGTTCTGGTCATCTTTGTTACCTACAAACACTTTCCATAAGTTAGAAACTTGTTTTCTAAAATATTTTGAACCTAAAGATGCAAAATCTGCGTTTGATATAGCGTACTCTACTGTAAATGTTAAAGCCATTTCTGATATTTTATAAGGATTAAAATCATCTTTAATATGTATAGGTTTTTGATAAAATATTAAATCCGGTTTGAACGCTTGCAAGCTGATTAGTTTTTTTGTAGTTCTGTCCATATCGTCAATGGCATCTATTTTGAAATTTTTTAAAAGCTCCAAATTCTTTTGCATAATATCTTCATTAATAGGTTCTGATTCTAATAAATTATCTGTTACTATTATGAGCGGAAACATTTTGAAATCTTTATCAAAATATAAAAGATTATATAATCCAATAAAATCGGTATGGTTTATATCAGAACAGATAAAAACAGTTCTTATAGGCTTTTTAGAACTTTTAATCTGTTTTAATTTATTTATATAATTAGTTTTAGATATAATTTCCTGAGTTGAACAAATAAAAAAGTACTTACAAGTTGATATTATATTTTTACTTGCAAATAAATATTTAAAAGTAGATTTACATTTACAAATTACATTTTGAAAATGTTCTCTAAAAGGTATTTGTATTATTTTATCAACAGAAACAAATTTGTTTATATAAAAATTTTTCTTTAAAAATTTTTTAGTATCAATAAATGAAATATTTGTATCCAGTACAACGTTAAATTTTAAAGCCCTTAATGCTAACGGTTTATAAACATTAAATCCTTTATATTCGCCGGCTCTGTCATCAACAATGTGTTTATCGCTTATTCCGATTACATTCAAATAATTTTTTATATCGTAATTATCAAGAATAGCATCTAAAAACAATCCCATACCGAATAATACAATTTTTTTACCTTCATATTGTTCTTTTAAAATCTCCAATTTTTGTTTAAAATTAACAGATTTTAAATAATCAACGTATGAAAGATATTCTTCATTCATTGTTGTCATTGTTAATTTCTTCTAGTGCTCCATCTTCAATTTCATCGTTTTTTTCTTCAATATTATCGTTATTAATCATTAATCTTGCAACAGTTTCAAAAGCTCTGGTTATAAGTTCATCTGATTCATAATATTTAAATTCACCTAAGCGTCCTGCAAAAAATATATTATGTAAATTTTCGGATTCTTCAAGATATTGCCTGTATATACTTTGTGATAGTTCGTTGTTTACAGGATAAAATCTTTCGTTTTTTCCTAATTCAAAATCTTCAATATATTCAAAACCTACAATATCTTTGTTATTTGAATATATGTTGTTAGGCATTACATTTTTGTAAACATTAGCTCTTATAAAGTCGTAGTCATACGGATAATTATATGTTGCAATTTTTCCAAAATCGGTTAAGTTCTCATTAAGCTCGACTCTTACGCTTCTATATGGTAATTCTCCATGTTTGTAGTCAAAATATTCATCAATGGAGCCGGTAAAGAAAATTCGGTCATATTTTGCAACATTAATTTCTGAAAAATCTGTATTAAGTTTTAATTTAATATTTTTGTGTTTTAGAATATTTTCAATCATGTTTGTCCAGCCGCAAACAGGAACAGCTTGGTACTTTTCTTTAAAATATCTGTCATCGAGGCTGATAAAAAACGGATAATACGTATCTGCGCAATCAGGTAATGATTCTTCTGAAAGTCCCCATTGTTTAATTGTATATGGTTTAAACACATTTTCGTAAAAATATTCTGACAAAAATTTTAAATCGTCGTCAAAATTTCTGTGCATTTCAGCCAGAGTAATTTTTTTATTATAGCCAAATTTAGCAATAAGTTTATTTTCCAACATTTTTGCAAAATCTTCAGGGAAGATTTCGTGCAAAGTTAATAGGCAAAGCGGCATAGTTGCACTAAATCCCTGAATTTGTACTAAAGGTCTGAACGTTACAGGGGTTAAATTTGCAAAATTTGATAAATAATCCCATATAAATTTACTGTTTGTGTGTAAGAAGTTTAAATGTTTTGGCTGAACTAAAATTCCTGAGTCTTTATCCAAATAATCATAATGCATGCCGCCAACGTGAGAAGCTCTATCAATGACAGTAACATTTTCTCGTAACTTTGAAGCTATTCTTTCTGCGATAACAGCACCTGTTAATCCTGCCCCTACTACCAAATTGTTCATAAATTTACTCCTGTAAAGTTAGTGTACCATGAGCTTGCGTGATATGCATATTAGTCAACAAACCTAAATTTTATAAGCGCCCATATTGCATGAAACCCATCTTTCCAAGTTATCTTTTTACCTTCAGCATATTCCCTGCCGTAGTAAGAAATAGGTAATTCATACAACCTTGCACCTTTTTTAAGCACTTTTGCCGTTATTTCAGGCTCAAAATCAAATCGGTTTGACTTAATGTCAATATCTTTTATAAAATCGGCTCTAAAAGCCTTATAGCAAGTTTCCATATCTGTTAATGTGGTATTATATAAAATGTTAGTTAAAAATGTAAGCAGTTTATTTCCAAGCAGGTGATGAAACATAAAAGCTCTTGAAGGTTTCCCGCCATTTAGCCTTGTTCCGTATGCAACGTCTGCATTATCTTCAATTATTAATTTTATTAAGTCTTTGTAATCAGAAGGATCATATTCCAAATCTGCGTCTTGAATAATAACAATATCTCCAGTGGCTTCTTTAAGACCTGTTCTTATTGCCGCACCTTTACCTTGGTTTACATCATGATACAAAACTTTATATGGTAAAGTAGCATAAAGTTCTTTTGTTCCGTCAGTTGAACAATCGTCAATTAAAATAATTTCTTTTTCTAATCCGCATAAATCAGCATTTTCAACCTTTTTCAAAATTTCATTTAACGTATTCGCTTCGTTAAATATTGGTATTAACACTGTTATTTTTTGCATTTTTTATCTCCAAAAATTATAATTAAAAAAAATTTTGAATTATTATTATATATATTGTACAATAAAAATATAAAAATATAAGGATTTAAAATGAATACAACAGGATTAACCGATTTAAAAGACATTGAATATGCAAATAATTTATTAAATACTGCTGTGAAAGAGTTTAATAAAAAGAATTTTTCAATGTGTAAAAATTTATTAAATGAAGCGCAGCCGACATTTAAAACAAATAATGACGGAGCAAAAATTTCAATATGTTTAGCATTGGAAGGTGCTATTGAATATATTGAGGACAAAAACAAATATGATGATGCTTTGTCATTGTTGGAAGATGCTAAATATCTTGCTACTTATACGCAAGACCATGATGCAAAAACATTTTCGGAATATATTTTGGGCATTGTGTATAAACTTGAAAAAAGTTATGATTTGTCTAAACTTCATTTTACAAGTGCAAAAAATTTGGCATTTAAGGGTGATGATTTGAATTTGCTTGATTTAATTACAGAAAATCTTGAAGAAATTCAATCAATTTCAAACGGTTTGCTTGCAAATAAACGTGATCCGTTGGTAGCATTGGTTAAAATAGGTCAATCAGTTTCAGCTGAAACTAATATTGACTCTTTGATAAGAGTAATTGCAGAAGAAACAAAAGAAGCTATTCAAGCCGATCGCTGTACAGTGTTCCTGTTTGATAAAGAGCATAATGAACTCTGGTCAAAAGTAGCATTAGGTATGGAAAATTCTGAAATAAGATTTCCTGCAGATAAAGGGCTTGCCGGTCATTGTGTTAAAACAGGTGAAACTATTAACATTAAAGATGCTTACAACGATTCGCGTTTTAACCCTGAAATTGACTATAAGACAGGATATAAAACAAAAACCATATTGTGTATGCCGATTAAAAATCTTCAACAAAAAATTATCGGTGCATTTCAAGTTTTAAATAAATTGGAAGGTTATTTTACTGACGAAGATGAAGATTTATTGGTAGCAATCGGTTCATCTGCCGGTATTGCATTAGAAAATGCTCAATTGTTTAAAACACAGCAAAAAATGTTGGAAGAACAAAAAATAGTATTTGAAAGTTTTATTGAAACACTTGCCGCATCTATTGATGCCCGCGACAAGATTACGGCAGGTCATTCAAGCCGTGTAAGAATGTATTCTTCATTAATTGCAAAAGCAATGAATATGACAGAAAATGAAGTCAATATTATTGAAAAAGCTGCAACATTGCACGATATTGGTAAAATTGGTATTAGAGATTCTGTTTTACAAAAAGAAGGTCGTTTGACTGATGAGGAGTACAAACACATTCAATCTCATGTTGAAATTACTCATGATATTCTTCAAAAAATTCACATGTCAGAAGATTTCAAAAAAGTTGCAGAAATAGCTTGTTCTCACCATGAAAAATTTGATGGTACAGGTTATTACAGACATAACAACGGGAAAGAAATTCCTTTGGGCGGAAGAATTTTGGCAGTATCAGATGTTTTTGATGCTATAACATCAAAAAGACACTATCGTGACAAAATGCCTATTGAAAAAGTTATGGGAATTTTATTAAAAGATTCAGGAACTCATTTTGATGGTTCGATTGTTGATGTATTTATGAATTTACGCTGCAATAGTATTATCAAAGTCTTTTTGACTGAAAATCATTTAGAGCTAAATCCGCAAGATGAAGAATTTTTATCTAAATATACTATGCGGGATTTGTATGATACTTTACAGTTAGAACCTGATACTCTTGATAATACGCAGCAAAATTTTATTAGTTTATTTAATACTTATTATTATGGTCAAATGACAAAGGATACTACAAATGATTAAAAAATGTTTGACCTTAATTTTGTTTATTTTTGTGATGGCACAAATTTCTTTTGCCAAAGAAACTGAAAGACCTGTTTCTACATATAAAGATTTTGAAGCTATGACAATAGATTTGTTAGATTCGTCAATGAAAGAATCCCAAACCTCAATAAATTTTAATATTGCAGTATCAAAAATAGAAGCCTTTAGTGACTTTTTAAGGGCAACTGATAAATTTAAGCAAAGTAATGTAAGTGCTGCTTATGATGATTATAAATATATTTTAGATAATATTAGTGCAAGCGACTTTGGTTATACGTTAATGGCAGGTAAACTCGCTGATTATGGATTTTTCTATCTTTCAGATTTAGCTTGCAAAAAAATGTCAGATATAGAAATTACAAAAAATCATGTAGATAATATTCAAAAATTCTTTTATCCAAAGAAAAGACTTCCTTATAATGAAGAATTGTATCTTGCAGAAGCGTATTCAAATATAATGTTTAACGAACAAAGCAAAGAAACAATGGAAGAATTGCAGCAAAACAATGATATGTTAGAAAACTTTGATTATGCTAACTATATATTGGCTTTGGCAGCATTTAAATCAAACAATTTGCAGATAGCCAGACAATATATACAAATTGCAGTTGCACAAAATCCTCAAAATCTTAATTACAAAATATTGCAAGCGCAAATATACGCAAACGGAATGCGTCCGCAAGATGCAATAAAAGTTGTTAATCAAATAAAAAAAGAAGACTTAACCGAAGCCGAGCTTCAAAGGCGTGTAAAATCAATCGAACAATATGTTTTGTATAAAAATTCAAAAAAAGATTGGGAAAAAAATTATCATTTGGGAAATTATTATTTTTATGAAGGTGATTATAATAAATCCGTAAAAGTTTTGCAAAGCGCATTAGGTAAAAATAAATCTTACGATGCAAAAATTAATGCATCTTTAAGTACAATATATCTTTCGATGCAAGAGTATGAAAAAGCAAAAAATTCAGCCCAAAAAGCATTAAAAAAAGACAGAAATAATGCTGAAGCCAATTTAATTCAAGGTAATCTTAATTATCTCAAAGCTAATTACAAAAAAGCAATAAAAAATTATAAAAAAGTTCAAAAAGATAAATCAAAACAGTTAAATGCAGAAGTTAAGATTGCAAAGTCATTGCAAAAACTGGGAGAAGAAAATAAATCAAAGGCACTTTTTAAAGATGTATTGTCAAAATCTTCAACCGAATATGAAGCATATTATAATATCGCGATGTTAGAACCCTATAAACAGCTAACTTATCTGAAAAAAGCCTTAGCTTTAAATATCATATATGTTGATGCCTGGCTGGGATTAGCAAGATATGAAATTATGAGAGATAATATAAATTTAGCACAGGATTATTTATCTACTGCATATTATATTGACCAAAATGATTTTAGATATTATTATTATCAAGGGTTGATATATAAAAATAAAGACGATATTCAAACCGCATCCTCATTCTTTAAAAAATGTTTAAAACTAAATCCAAATTGTATTGAAGCACAGAAAGAATTAAATCTATGACAAATGAAAAAAATAATCTTTTAATCATAGAAGACCATGAATTGACCAGATTTGCACTAAAAACTGCATTTGATGGTGCAGAGTTCGTTGCGAATCTTTATGAAGCAGATTCAGCCGAAAAAGGTATCGAAATATTTCAAAAAGAGCATATAGATTTGATTATAATGGATTTAGGACTTCCAAATATGAATGGTATTGAAGCTACAAGGACAATTCATTCTCTTAATTCTGATGTGAAAATTATTATATTGACATCTCATAATGATGAAAAAGAAGTTTTAGAAAGCTTAAAAGCAGGTGCGAATGCATATTGTTCAAAAGAAATTAATCCTCAAAAACTTATAACCGTAGTTCAATCAGTACTGGATGGTGCTGCTTGGTTTGATCCTGCAATTTCTCATATTGTATTAAAAGCTGCGACAACCCCCCAATCGTATGAGGATACACCAAAGAAAACAGATTATAATCTTACTACAAGAGAAATGCAAATACTTAAACTGATAACAGAGGGTTATAGTAATACAGATATTACAAATGAGTTATCATTAAGTATAAATACAATAAAAGTTCATGTAGCAAGCATTTTACAAAAATTAGAAGTAAATGACCGTTTACAGGCAGCATTGAAAGCAATAAAAAACAAAATTGTTTAATAATTAAAAGGTGAAAATGGCAGAATTGGCGAAAATTTTAATAGTTGATGATAATCCAAAATATTTGGCTGATGCGCTTCCTATGTACGGATACGAAGTTTCTGTTGCAACTGATGGTATTCAAGCTTTAAAAATTTTGTCAAAGAGTCCAGATAGTATAAATTTAGTTTTGCTGGATGTGATGATGCCGAATATGAACGGATGGGATACTTTAAAAGCTATTCGCTCAAACGAAAAAACAAAAACATTACCTGTAATTATGATTACTGCTGTTAGCGAGGAACAAAAAATAGTTTCAGGATTAAAAATAGGTGCTGATGATTATATTGTAAAACCTTTCGTCTTGCCTAATTTGTTAGCAAGAATCGAAGCTGTTTTAAGACGTTCTAATTGGAATAAGAAAGAAGTAAAATCAGTAGATATTTCTTTTACTTCAGATGAACCTGTTGAAATGTTAACTCAACGAGAAAAAGAAGTTCTTTCTCTCGTTGCAAAAGGGGCAAGTAATCATGATATTGCAGAAAAATTATTTTTAAAAGAAGTTACTGTAAAAACACATCTGAATAGTATTTTTAAAAAACTAAAAGTATCAAACAGAACACAAGCTGTACTGTTGGGTATGCAAATGAATTTAATTAACGAATAACAAATAAGGAGACATCAAAAACAAATGAGCAATTACACAAAAGACGAATTAGTTACTTTAGTGCAAGAAAATCCTGAGGAATTTAACAGATGGAAACAAGACCAAGAAGAAGTTGATTTGAGTGAAGTTGATTTTTCAAATATAGTATTGACCGGTGTTGATTTTACCGATGTTGATTTGAATTCAAGTTCTTTTGCGGATTCACATTTAACAGAAGTAAAATTTCAAAATTGTGACTTGACTTCAGTCGATTTTACTCGTTCAAATCTTGTAGAGTGTGATTTTACCGATGCAATTTTACCAGGGGCAGATTTTTCTTATGCCGCTGTTAATTATTGTAATTTTAATGATGCAGATATGGCAGGCTGTATTTTTGAGGAAAGTGATTTATCAAATTCTGATTTTTCAACTTCGGTAAATATGAGCGCTTGTCGTTTTGATGAAGAAACTGTATGGCCGGAGCAAGACATGTTACCGGAAGATTTTGATGCAACTTACAATGACGATTTGTCTTCATTAAAAGATGATGAAGATTCAGCACCTTCCGATTACTAATATGCCGCATTTTTTTATTAATACAAAAAATATAGACAATGACCTTGTAACTATTGATGATAAAGAAAATTATCAGCATATTGCAAGGTCTTTGCGTGCTAAAATAGGCGAAAATCTTAAATTAATAGATGAAAATAGAATTCAATATCTGGGTAAAATTATTAATATAGATAAAGGTTCAATAAAGCTTCAAATTGAAAAAAAATACCCATCCGAAAACGATTTGAAATTTGATTTATATTTAGCGCAATCACCTCTTAGAAGTGATTGTCAATCTTTTGTTATTGAAAAGGCCACAGAACTTGGTGTTAGAGGAATTTATCCTGTATATACAGACAATTGTGCAGTTTCAAAAACAGTTATTGAAAAGAAAATTGAAAAATGGCAGCGTATAATGCAAGAAGCTTCTAAACAATGCGAAAGAGCAGATGTACCTGAGTGCTATGAATTAACAACAATAGAGGCTCTTTTAAATTCTTCAGATAAATTTACTCGTATAATTGCATTTTGTGAGCGAGATTATAAACTTTCAATGAAGGTGTATTTTAGAGAAAATCCTATAAATAAAGAAGAAAAAATCCTAGTATTTGTTGGACCGGAGGGTGGATTTTCAAAGCGGGAGTTTGAAATATTTAAGAATAATGATATTATAATGTTATCATTGGGTAATTTGATTCTTAGAGCAGAAACGGCTGTTATTGTCGGACTTGGAAATATTATTTATGAATTCTCAAATAACAAAGAAAATACTGGAAGATAATGTTGTCAAACAAATATCTTTATTTGCAGGTAAAACAAGAGTTTTACTTGTTGGAGGGGTAATCAGAGATTACAGTCTTGGTAAAAATAATTTTGACAAAGATATTATTGTAATTAATGAAGATGCACAAAAATTTGCAAAGTATCTTGCAGAAAAATTAGATGCGGCTTTTGTTGTACTTGATGAATTAAATAATATTTATCGTCTCGTCTTGAAGGATAAAATAAATTTTATTGATATAACTAATCCTATTGAAAATGATTTGCAAAAAGATTTAGCGCGCCGTGATTTAAGAATGAATGCAATAGCATTTGATTTAAAAGATAATAAATTTATTGATTTATTTAACGGTTTTGAAGATATAAAAAATTCACAGATTAACATAATTTCAGAAAAAAATCTTGCAGATGATGCGCTAAGATTACTTAGAATTTTTAGATTTCAAGCAACCACAGGATTTGAAATAAATAATAATTTAAAAGAAATTATTAAAAGGTATTGCAAATTAATAAATAATCCATCAAAAGAACGTGTTCAGTATGAGTTAATGAAGCTTTTTGACGGGGATTATACTGTAAAAGCTATTAAAAATATGGATGAATGCGGTATATTATGTGAAATATTACCTATTTTTAATGATGTAAAAAAAGTTCCGCCAAATACTCATCATCATTTGCCACTGATAGGACATTCAATAGAAACGGTAAATCAAATTCAAAATTTTTATAAAATTGCAAATAAAGACGTTAAAGAACATTTAAATTCGGTTGATTTTGGTGGTTTTAGAAGACTTGCACATTTAAAACTTGCCGGTTTTATGCATGATATAGGAAAATTCAGTTGTTGGACAATAGAAAAAGATACAGGACGTCATAGATTTATTAAGCACGAATATATAGGAGCGGAGTTATGTCCTGAAATTTTGCGGAATTTAAAATTTTCAAAAAAGCAAATTGAATATATTGCTGACATGATTAAGTATCACATATACCCATCACATGTTATTGCCACAGAAGGATTAAGCGATAAAGTTAAATTAAGATATATAAGAAAAATGAATGCAAATGTGATTGATAATATTATTTTGGCTATGTCTGACAGACTATCAGCCAGAGGTGAAGCAGTCACTGAAGAAATGGTTAAAAAAAATATATCAGGTTTGCAAGAATTGCTTGGTTTTTATCTTAAGATTAAAGATACTTTAAAACCATTACCGAAATTGTTATCAGGTGAAGAAATAATTGATATTACAGGTCTTAAGCCGTCTAAACAATTGGGTATTCTTATAGATGCCTTGCAAGAAGAACAGTTTAGCGGGAATATTAATACAAAACTTGAGGCAATTGAATTTATTAAAAATTATTATGTAAACATTAAATAAAAATTGTTTGTTCTCTGTCAGGTCCTACACTTACAATAGATATTGGTACACCTGCCAGTTCTTCAATTCTTTTTAAATACTCTTTGCAGGATTGAGGTAAATCATTATAATTTCTAATATCAGACAATTTAGTTTTCCATCCTTTATGTGTTTCATAAACTGGTTCTAAGTATTTATGGATAAAAACATTTGTAGGATAATGGTTGTATATTTTTCCGTTTCTTATATCTTTATATGCTGTACAAATTTTTATTTCATCAAAATCATCAAATACATCAACTTTCGTGAGCGCAATGGATGTTAAACCGCTTACAAGTGCCGCATATCGTGTAATAACGGCGTCAAACCAACCGCATCTTCTGGGACGACCTGTTGTCGTGCCGTATTCGTGTCCTATTTCTCTTAGTTTTTTACCTGTTTCGTCAGATAGCTCAGTAATAAAAGGACCTTCACCAACTCTTGTTAAATATGCTTTTGATACTCCAACAACCTCATTTATCATAGATGGTCCATATCCGCTTCCTGTTGATGCACCACCTGCAATCGGATTTGAACTGGTTACAAACGGGTATGTACCATAGTCAATATCTAACATTACGCCTTGCGCGCCTTCAAATAAAATAGTTTTGTTTTTGCAAGTGTATAAAAGTTCTTGCCAGTTTTCGCAAACATAAGGTTCAAAAATTTTTTTATATTTTTTACACAAACCAAGAATTTCTTCTTTCGAATATTCTTTCAGTCCATATACTTCTTTTAAGATTTTGTTTTTAAGTGGTAAAATAATATCTATTTTTTCTGAAAGCGTTTCTTCATCAAACAAATCACCAACTTTTAAAGCGCATCTTGCCATTTTGTCGGTGTATGTTTGTCCGATACCTTTTCTTGTAGAACCTATTTTCCCTTTTTTTATTGTATCTTCAGCCCAACCATCAACTTCTGTATGGTAAGGCATTGTGATTGTTGCAAGAGGACTAAGTTTTAAGTTTAATAAATTTATTCCACGCTCTTTTAATTCATTTGTTTCTTGTTCGAAATATTCAGGTAAAATAACTGTTCCTGCGCCAATAAAGCAAATTTTATTTCCATAGAGAATTCCGGAGGGAACAAGATGAAGTTTATAAGTTTCTCCATTATAAACGACTGTGTGACCAGCATTGCAGCCACCTTGATACCTTATAACCATATCTGCTTTTTGCGCAAGTAAATCAGTAATTTTAGCTTTTCCTTCATCACCCCATTGAGCGCCAACAACAACTGTATTTTTCATTATATTTATCCTTTTAATTTTTTTATCAGTTCAGGTAAAATTTCAAAAACGTCACCTATAATACCAACATCTGCAACTTTAAATATTGGTGCATTTTTATCTTTATTTATTGCAATAATTTTCTCAGAGCTGCTCATTCCTACTGTGTGTTGAATAGCACCTGAAATACCGCATGCTATATAAATTTTTGGTACAACCGTTTTTCCTGTTTGACCTATTTGAACAGAGCTGTCTGCAAGTTTCATATCAACAGCACCTCTTGATGCTCCAACAGAACCCCCTAGCAATTTTGCAAGTTCTTCCAGTAATTTAAAACCTTCTTTATTTTTCATTCCTTTACCGCCGGCAACAATTATTTCTGCTTCATCTATACGAACATCAGACAACTGTTTGTTTGGCAAAAATTCAATAAATTCGACCTTTTTATCAACTGTTGACAGGTCAAAGGAAATTTCTTCAAATATAGTATTTTTAATAATGCTTGTTTCAGTTTTTTTTAGAACTTTTGGTCTTACGGTTGCCATTTGAGGGTAATTTTTGCACAAAATTGTAGCCATTAGGTTTCCGCCAAATGTTGGACGTGTTGAAGCTAATTGACCTTTTTCATTTATATCTAAATTTGTACAATCTGCGGTCAAACCTGTATTTAAGGTAGTTGCAACAATAGGAGCAAGTTCTCTACCTTGTGTTGTTGCGCCGATTAAAAATATTTCAGGTTCAATATTTTTAATTAAATCAACAACTATTTTCGAATAATATTCTATTGAATATTGTTTTAAATCTTTTGAATTTGCAATATATACTTTATCAAACCCGTTTTTGCTTAAAATATTTTTGTTTTCTTCAAGATTTGTCCCGTCAGTAAATAAAATCGCACTAACTTCACAATTATCAAGTTTTTTCGATAAATCTTGAGCAGTATTTGCAAGTTCAAGAACAACATTTTGTAAAAAGTCATTTCTATCAGTCTGAGCATAAATTAAAATTCCTTTAGCCATTTAAAGCCTCCAAAATTTTGTTTATGGCATCATCAGTATTTGTAGGTTCAAAAATATCGCCACATTGTTTTTGTTCAGGTCTAAATGCTTTGCTTACGTATGTCGGTGAACCTTTAAAACCAACCTGTTCTGCATCAAGACCAATATCTTCAAGTCCATATTTGGGAATATCTGCTTTCTGTGCAGTTTTAAATCCATCAATTAATGGTCTTCTTGGCTCATAATCACATTTTAACATACATAAAACGGCAGGAAGTTTTACTTTTAAAATTTCCATACCGTCTTCTACTTCTTTTTTTACTGTAATTATGTTATTTTTGACAGATAAAATTTCTTTTACATACGTAATGATAGGATAATTTAAGTTAACCGAAATAGCGGGACCTGTTTGTGCTGTATCTCCATCAGTTGCAAATTGTCCGCATAAAACCAAATCAACATTTTTAATTTTTTCTTTTATTGCTGCGGCAATAGTTCTGCCAGTTGCAGCTGTGTCTGCTCCTGCAAATTTTTTATCAGTAATTACAAATCCATCGTTTATGCCAATTGCAATAGATTTTCTGATAATTTCTTCAGCTTGTGGAGGTCCCATTGTTAACGCAGTAATATTTACGCTTTTAAATTCATCCTTTAATTTTAAAGCTGTTTCTAAAGCATACATGTCAAACGGATTAATAATACTTTCTAAACCTTCACGTTGAATAGTATTATTTTCAGTCCATTTTATATCCGCTGTATCAGGGACTTGTTTAACACATACGGCAATATTCATTTCTACTACTGTTTCTTAGCTTGTTTAACCTGAACATCTAATGCTGCATTATGTGCTAACATATAGATAGAGCAAATTTTATAACTTTTTAAATACCATGCACAAGCATCTTGTGTACAAACTTTTTCAAAATCAGCACCTGCTGACATTAGTGGGCAAAATGGTATATTTTTGTCGTTTCCTGCCATAAAACCTTATCCTTTCTTTAATAAGTTGCAGTTTTCATCTCTCTTACGTTCTTGTTCTTTATAAATTTTAGTTCTATTTATAACTTCATCAAAATCAATTTCGTGTGCGTTAAAATCAGGTCCGTCAACACAGGCAAATTTAACTTCACCTCCAACTGTTATACGGCAAGCACCACACATGCCTGTTCCGTCAACCATAATAGGATTCATACTTGCTTCAGTATAAATACCTTTATCCCTTGTTAAGTTAGCAACAGCTCTCATCATAGGCATTGGACCAACTGCAATTGCATAATCAACTTTTTCTTGTCCCATGATGCGTTCTAATACTTGGGTTACAAATCCTTTTTCACCAAGTGAACCATCATCTGTTGTGATAAACAGTTCTGTACAAGCATCTTTCATTTTATCTTGCCAAAAGATTAAATCTTTGTTTCTTGCACCCATTATCATATAAACCTTGTTTCCTGCTTCTTTAAAAGCTTTTGCTATTAAATAACAAGGAGCTGCGCCGTATCCGCCTGCAAGGCAAACAACAGTTCCGTATTTTTTGATATGTGTAGGTTGTCCTAATGGTCCAACAAGGTCTGCAAGCTCATCACCTTCGTTTAAAGCTGCAAGTTGTTTGGTAGAATACCCTACTGCCATAAATACAAGAGTTAAAATTCCATTTTCTTTATCTACGTCAGCTATTGTAAGCGGTACTCTTTCACCATCTTCTGTTGCTCTAAAAATAATAAATTGACCGGCTTTTGCATTTCTTACTACAAATGGTGCATCAATTGTTATTTCATATTGATTTGGACAAATTTCTTTTTTTGTTAATATTTTGTACGGCATTTTATACTATCCTATTTAACCTTTTCATTATATCATATTTGTACGTTTATTATATAATTAAAAGTAAAAAATACAACAGGTGATGTATGAAAAATATAGCAATAATTTTAGCGTCAGGTAGCGGAGAACGTTTTGGAGAGAATATTCCAAAGCAGTTTTATGTTTTCAAAGGAAAAACTTTATTAGAACATTCACTTGATGCTTTTGAACAAAATGAAAATATTAATGAAATTTTTTTAGTTACAAATCCAAAGTTCAGAGATTTGGCAGAGGAAATTTTGGCGAAAAATAATTATAAAAAAATAACTAAAGTTTTAAATGGCGGAAAAACAAGAGTTGAAAGCTCATACATTGGTACAAAAGAAGCTCCTGATGAATCAAATGTTTTAATTCATGATGCAGTTAGGGCGTTTGTTACACAGGATATTATAAATAGAAATATTTTTGCCTTGAAAAAATATAATGCTATTGGTACAGCAATAGAAACGGTTGATACAATAATTCAGGTTGATGAAAATAATTGTATTACAAATATTCCTCAACGGAGTAGTTTGAAAAGAGTTCAGACACCTCAATCATTTAGAGCTGAATTAATAAAAAAAGCGCATAAACTTGCATTGGACGAAAATAACCAAAATTTTACGGACGATTGCGGTCTAATTTTGCAATATAATTTAGCCCCAATACATATTGTTGAAGGTGACGAAATTAATTTAAAAATTACTCAAAAAAGTGATTTGGAGATTATTGAAAAACTATGGAAATAAAAGTTTCTGTCGTAATTCCTATATATAATGCCGAAAAATATTTAAAACAGTGTCTTGATAGTGTACAAAATCAGACATTAAAAGAAATTCAGATTATTTGTGTAAACGATGGTTCTACTGATAAAAGTTTGGATATAATAAACGAATATTCTAAAAATGATGAAAGATTTGTTGTAATTAATCAAAAAAACAGTGGCTGCGGAAAAGCATATAATGAGGGTATGAAAGCCGCAACAGGTGAATACATAGGATTTGTTGAACCGGATGATTATATTAATCTTGATATGTATGAAAATCTTTATAATATTGCAAAATCGAATGACGTAGATTTTGTTAAGTCCGATTTTGTTGAATTTAATTCAAAAGGTGAAACAAATTATAGAGCATTAACATATTCAAAGGAGTATTATAACAAAATTATTAATCCGAAAGAAGATTTAAATGTTTTTAATTTTGCTATGAATACTTGGACAGGGATATATAGCCGTGAATTTCTTGAAAAAAACGATATAAAATACAATGAAACAGCGGGTGCAAGTTTTCAGGATAATGGTTTTTGGTTTAAAACTTTTTGCCTTGCGGAAAGGGTTTATTTTTTAGATAAAGACTTTTATAATTATAGAATTGATAATCCAAATTCATCAATAAATAATCATGAGAAAGTTTTATGTATGAAAACGGAGTATGATTTAATTTATGAATTTTTATGTAAAAATTCAGATTTAAAGGAAAGGTTTAAGTATATATACCAATTAAGAAGGTTTAAAAATTATAAATTTTCATATAAACGAATTTCGAAAAAGTATAAATGGCAGTTTTTAAAAGTATTTGCAAATGATTTGAAAGAAGCTGAAAGACGACAAGAAATTGACAAAAGCTTGTTTAGAAAAGATGAATTAAGAGAAATCTTTTTAATAAAATATTTTCCGATTTTGTATTTATTGATGACTAAAAATTAATATATTTGACCGAAAAATAAATTTATGTGAAAATAAAATTAAGGAAGTTAAGGAGAAATTATGTTAAGTAAATATTTTCAAGTAAAGACAAAATCTAAAAAATTTGATGATGACTTATTGTGGTCAATGGGCGAAATAAAAGGTAAAAAAGTTCTTTTATATGGTGCTGGAGAAGGTTTTGTAGAATTAAATAAAAGATACTTTTTCAATGATGTGTTAAATATAGTTGCAATAGCAGATAAAAAATTCGAGCACGAATGTGAATGTGGTTGTGGGCACAGTGGTTGTTGCTGTGGTCACGAACATAAGGCAGAAGAAAAATATGAAACTCAATATTTTGAAGGGATAAGAGCGATTGCTCCAAGTGATATTCCAAATGAAGATTATGATGTTCTATTGATAACAAACGAACGTCCTCAACCAATTTTGAACTACGTATTTAATGAATTGAACATTGAGGGTAAAGACGTAAGAACAGTATTTAATGAAGAAATACCTGATGAACAGCCTAATTTGTTGTATTTATACAATTTTAAATTTGATAAGACATTGCCAAAACTGGTTAAAAAACTTGAAGGTAAATCAGTTGTAATATATGGTGCGGGAGTATTTTTTGAAATTATTAAAAAATACTTTGACCTTTCGGGGTTGAATATAATTGGTGTTTCAGATAGAAGATTTGAAGGTCACGAAGAAAATGAAGAATTTTTGGGCTACAAGACTTATGCTCCATCAGAAATAAAAGAATTAAACCCTGATTATGTTTTGGTGGCTACAAAATTCTATATAAATATCATTGAAGATTTGTATTATGACACATTGAAGGGTTCAAAGATTAAAATAAAACCATTAATGAAAAAGCCGTTTTGGACATTGGTTAAAGAAATTTGGGGATAAAATGTCTGAAAAAATTAACATTTTTTTTAATGTAAATGATTTATATGTAAAATATATGTCAGTAACAATGGCATCTATTTTGATTAATACAAAAAGAGATGTTTCATTCTATGTTATAAGTAGTGATATTACAGAAAAGAGTAAAAAAAATATAGAAAAGTTAAAAAGAATAAAAGATTTTGATATCGAGTATATAGATATAGATTCAAAAAAAATGGACCTAATTCCTGAAAGTTCAAGAAGTGATATATCTATTGAAACAAATTATAGATTTTTAGTTTCATCATTAAAACCCGAAATGAAAAAATGTATATTTTTAGATGCAGATTTAGTTGTTGATAAAGATATATCAAAATTATGGGATATACATATTGAAGATAACTATATGGCAGCAGTGAAAGACCGTATCACTTTTTCATCAAGTTACAGTTGGGTACATAACTTGCCACTACCTGAAAAATTTACGTATGTAAATACAGGTGTTGCAATCATGAATTTAGATTTGTGGAGAAAAGATAATATTGAGCAAAAGATTTTTGAATATGCTCAAAAATATAGAGATATATTGAAATTCCCTGATCAAGATATTTTAAATATTGTTTTAGCTCCAAAGATATATTATTTGGAAAATAAATTCAATGCTGACTGTAATCATGAATATTTTATTGAAGAAGAAAGAAAAAAAGCATTTTTAAACTCCGTTGTATTTCACTGGGTTGGATACAATAAGCCTTGGAACAAATTCTTTTGCCCTTATTTTTATAAATACTGGATGTATGCATTTTTAAGTCCATATTATAAAGCTATAGCAAAAGAAATGTTTGATAATATAAAATTATATAAAAAAATACATATTTTAAAATTGATATATAATTAATAGGGATAAACATTATGAGTACTAGTTATTATATATATTTTATGTTTATACAAAAATTTTTAAGAATAATTGTTGTTTGGGTATTTTTTATCCGCAATTTTATTAAAACATTATATTGGTTTTGTTTTAATTATTTAAATTATAATTCAAGATTTTTATTGAACATAATTATGAATATAATTTCTAAAGCTAAAAATGTTGAAAAGTTTTTTATAAAACAATTCGTTAAACAAACCAGTAAACAATGGTTAAAATATAAAGGTATATACGAAGGTAAAGATGTTGTGTTAGTTGCTTGTGGACCAACAGTTAACAACTATAAAATGATAAAAGATGCTATTCATATTGGAGTTAACAGAGCATTTAAAATTCCTCATATAAAATTTGATTATTTATGTTATCAGGATACGTTTCCTGAAGGTTCTGAAGAATTGGATGCATACACTCGTGAGAGTGTACGTTTATGTGGAATGTTACCTGAATCAAGAAGATATGAATTAAGACATTGTGATTGGGATGGCTTACCATACACCAAAGAAAATTTACAAAATAATTTATTTTTTATGTTAAATCCGCATGAAAAAGATTATAATTTTGCTTTAGATTTAGAAAAAGATGCTTTTTGTGATGCTGAAGGATGTGTTTTTTCTGCATTACAATTTGTTATGTACACTAATCCAAAGAGAATTTATTTAGTAGGTTGTGATTGTTCAAATATTACCTCTGATTATGCATATGTAAAAATTAATCCTGAATATTCAAGGCAAAAAATTTCATATATTGAGTTTAAAAATTTTTATGAAAAATATTATCCAGATACAGAGTTTGTATCAATAAATCCTGACGGTTTAAAGGGTATATTTAAAGATGTTTATATTCAATCTTATATTGACAGTAATCCCGAATTAAACTTGTCGGATGAAAATATAGAAATTATACAAGGATAAATATGCCCAAAGTATCAAATATTATAAAAATTTTAATATCGTATCATAAGCCTTATTCATTGCTTAAAAACAAAATATTTGTACCGGTACATGTAGGTAGAGATGTTGCGATGGAAAAATCAAAAGATGGTAAAATCGCATTAAAAGATTATAATTGGCTTATAAAAAATTTAATAGGGGATAATACTGGAGAGAATATTTCTTACAAAAATCGAGAATGGTGTGAATTGACTGCTATATACTGGGCTTGGAAAAACTATGATAAAATAGGCAATCCCAGTTTCATAGGTTTTATGCATTATAGACGTTTCTTTGAGTTTGATAATTACAAAAAAACTAAAGATATTGAAAATTTTGTAAAGAAATATGATTTTATAATCAATCAACGTTGTTTACATAATGAAAACGACCAAAATAATTATAATCAATATAAACTTTCAAAACATCATCATATTGAAAATTTAGAAGCAGCTATAGAAATTGTAAAGAAACTGTATCCATATTACGATGAATCAATAGAAAAATATTTAAAACTGGATTATGGATATTACAAAAATATTTTTATAATGAAAAAAGAAATCTTTTTTGAATATTGTAAATGGTTATTTTCTATACTGGAACAGTTAGAAAAAGAAATTGATATAACTATTTATAATGATCAAGAAAAACGAGTGTTTGGTTATATTGCGGAGCGTTTATTAGGTATTTTTTATACTCATTGGAAAAATGACATTAAAACAACAGAATTGCCATTAGAACGTATATCAGAAATTAATTACATAAATTTCAATGAACGTATACATAACCTTCTACGAAAATTAATAATATTATATTGTAGTTAACAATAAATTCTATTTTTTACATAGATTTGTAATATATAACAATGAGGGAATTAAATGAAACCAAATTTTGAAAAAAATAATATACCAGTAATATTTTCAGCAGATAATAACTATGTAGATTATTTAATAGTAACTATTAAATCTTTAATTTGTAATTCATCAAACAAATATAATTACGATATTTATGTCCTTAATGACGATATCGAAGAACATTCAAAACTAGTTGTAAAACAACTGGAACAATCCAATGTCAAAATAACTTTTGTTGATATGAATCTATTATATAACAATATTGATAAAAGTATTTTTTATTTACGTAATTATTTTACTATATCAACGTACAACAGATTTTTTATACCAAGGCTTTTTAAAAATTTTGATAAAATTATATACATAGATTGTGACACGATAATTTTAGGAGATGTTGCAGAGTTGTATTATCATAATTTAAACAATAATGTTGCTGCGGCAACAAAAGATATTTATATCATGTGTGAAGTTGCCTTGAATAATAAAAATATTGTAAATTATTTTGAAAATAAATTAAAATTAAAAAATAAAAATAACTATTTCCAAGCTGGACTATTAGTTCTTGATATAAAAAAATTGACATTGATGGATTTTGAAAGTAAATGTATTGATACTTTAAAAAAAATTAAAACTCCTCTTTTTGTTGATCAAGACATATTGAATATAGTTCTTGAAAATCATGTTGAATTTCTTAATGTTGAATGGGATATGTTATTGCGATTATATTTTAAATATAAAAATTATAATGAAATACTTTCTAAATTAATGGTAGAAGAATATAACAAAGGTTTTAAACATCCTAAAATGGTACATTTTACAGGTAATATCAAGCCATGGAAAAGTTTACAAACGCCAAAAGCCTATTTATTTTGGAAATATGCTATAAGAACTCCTGTATTTTGGAAATTAATAAAAGAACCAGTGAGAGATTTTATTTTTAAATCAACTAAAAATTTAAGATTATTAAAGTTAGTATATTTTGGATAAAACATGAAAAATTTAATAGTAGGAGCAGGGCTTACAGGTTCTGTTATAGCAAATTTAATAGCTGAAAGCGGAGAAAAAGTTACCGTAATCGACAAAAACAATTTTGTTGGCGGTAACATAAACGATTACGTTGACGAACAAACTCAAATCCACGTTCATCGTTTTGGACCTCACATTTTCCACACTAATTTAGAACGTGTTTGGCAATATTTATCTCAATTTACAGGCTGGCATGAATATTCTTTTGAACCAAATGTTGTTATAAAAGGTAAAAAAGTAACTTTACCATTTAACTTAAACACAATAAAGCAATGCTTTGATGAGCAAACTGCAGAAAAATATATCAAAAAGCTTGTTGATGTTTATGGAATGGAACACAAAGTTCCTATTTTAGAGCTTAAACAAACAGATGATGAAGATTTAAAATTCATTGCAGATTTTGTTTATAAATATGTTTTTGAAGGTTATACCATTAAACAATGGGGCTTGAAACCCGAAGAAATAGACCCGTCAATAACGGCTCGTGTTCCTGTATTTATAAGTTATGATAACAGATATTTTCAGGATAAATATCAAGCAATACCTCAAAACGGTTATACAGAAATGGTTAAAAATATTCTTAATCACAAAAATATTGAAGTTCGCCTGAATACAAAATATCAGGATTTAAACGAAAGTTTCGACAGGATTTTTTACACAGGTTCTATTGATGAATTTTTTGACTACAAATATGGAATGTTGCCATACAGAAGTCTTACTTTTGACATAGAAACGCATGACTGTGAATATTATCAGCCGACCGCTATGGTAAATTATCCTTGCAACAATGATTTTACAAGAATAACAGAGCATAAACACTTTTTAAGTGAAAAATCAGAAAAAACAGTTATTTCAAAAGAATATTCATACACTTTTGAACTTGGAAAAAATGAAAGATATTATCCTATAAAAAGTGATGCAAATGCTGAACTTTACGAAAAATATTTAAATGATGCAAAACAACTAAAAAATACCTACTTTTTAGGCAGATTAGGAGCTTACAAATATTACAATATGGATCAGGCAGTTTTGGCAGCTTTGGAATTTTTTGATGTGATGAATTAATGTTTAGTATGTTTTTGTTATAATTTTTTAGAGGTTTTATTATGCCAAAAGTATCTGTAATTATACCGGTATATAATGTAGAAGAATATCTTAGCGAGTGTTTAGACAGCCTAATTAATCAAACTTTAAGAGATATTGAAATTATTTGTATTAATGATGGTTCAACAGATAATAGTCTGAATATTTTAAATGAATATGCAAAAAAAGATTCCAGAATAACTGTTTTAACTCAAGAAAATCAGGGCGCAGCTGTTGCACGTAATAGAGGTTTGGACATTGCAAAAGGTGAATACCTTTCAATATTAGATAGTGATGATTATTTCAAGCAAGATATGCTTGAAAAATTATATAACAGAGCTGTTGAAACAGATGCAGAAATTGTAAAATGTTACGAATTTGTTGTTGATTCCAAAAATGATAAAATTTATGAAAATAAATTTTTGCCTAAAGAAAAAATGGATAAGAAAGTTTTCTCAAGTATAGATGTAAAAGACTGCGCTTTTGATTTATCAAGAAATATTGCTTGGGAAAAAATGTTTAAAGCAAGTTTTGTATATGATAATAAGATTAGATTTCATAATGTAAGGGTTATTGATGATGCACATTTTGTTTTAATAGCGTTTGCACTTGCAAATCGAATAACTATAGTAAATGAAAATTTAGTTTTTCATAGAATAAATATTTCTAATCAACAAACTTGTGTTGATAATATGAATTCTTCAAAAAATAGAGTAAAAGATTTTATCTCAGCTTATGATAAAATTAGAAATTCTTTAATTGATAAAAACTTATATAATTTTTTTGAAAAAACATATATTAACAGATTGTGCCATGATATTTTATATTATACTTCAAAGTTAAGTTTTATAAATAAAATATATTTTTATAATAAATTAAAAATAACAATATTTTCAAAAATAAATATTCTTGAAAAAAAAATGGATTATTATAGTAGTATGAATAGATTTTATCTGGTTAAAATTATAAATAATCCTTTGTATATATTCATTGTATTTTTTAAAAGATTATTTTTAATCATTTTATATTGTCTGTAGCTATAGTGTTTTGTTAAATTTTTAATATAATTCTTTGAGAACATCAATAACTCTATCTAATGCGCCTTGGTTTGATTCGAATACGTTTTTGCAGTCTTCGCAGCATTTGTTATAAAAATCGTTATCAGAAAGTAATTTTCGCATATATTCTTCAAGCTCTTGGGCATTTTCAACAAGTTTCGCAGCGTTGCTTTGAGTTAATAATGCATATATATCTTTGAAATTATGAACACATTTCCCCGAAATTACAGGCTTTTCAAAAACAGTCGCCTCAAGCGGGTTATGTCCGCCTGTTTTATTAAAACTTCCGCCCATTATCGCAAAGTAACATAATGCATAAGCTTTACCTAATTCGCCCATCGTATCAAGCATTATAATTTCTTTGTCGTCAAATTTATCTCCACAAGAACGCAAACCCCAATTTAAACCCGTTTTTTCTATTAGTTTTTTCACAGCTTCGTGTCTTTCCGGATGACGTGGTGCAACAAGAAGTTTTACGTCAGGAAATTCTTTTTTTATCTTCTCAAAAACAGGAATAATTAACTCATCTTCCGTTGAATGTGTACTGCCTGCAATAATTATACGACCTTGTCCCAAATCAAAATCACATTCTCTGCGTGTAATATCAAATTTTAAATTACCCATTACAGATGTTGTTTCAAGATTTGCACCGATTGAAATAAGTTTTTGATTATCTTGCTCTGATTGAGTTAAAATCCTTGTATAATTTCGTAAAACAGGTTTGAAAAAGAACGACAACTTTTTATAACTGTTATAGGTTCTGTCTGAAATTCTTCCGTTTATAATTAATAAATTTATTCCTCTGTTATTTACAAGTCTGGCAAAATTAGGCCACAGTTCTGTTTCTGCAACAATTATTGTTTTTGGATTTACTTTATTTAAAAAATGACCTACACAAAACGGAAAATCAAACGGAAAATAAGTTATAAAATCAGCAATTTCACCTAATTTTTTCTTTGCAATTTCCTGCCCTGTCTGTGTCCCTGTGCAAACAACAATTTTGTTATCAAATGTTTCTTTTGTCTTTTTAATAAGGTTTTCTAATGCTATAACTTCACCAACAGAAACTCCGTAAAATACTATTGTATCTTTTAATTCAGGCGCATCAAAATATCCGCATTTTGTTTTAAACCCGTGTATTAATTTTGGTTTGAAAATTCCTGCGATAAGCCAAAACGGTATGATTAAGATAAATAAAATTGTTGATAAAAAGCCATATATCATAATATAATTATGATAACATGAATATAATAAGAAAGAGGTAAATATATGAAAGACAAGAATTTTTTAATGATACCGGGACCAACTCCTGTTCCTGAAAGTGTATTGCTTGCAATGGCAAAGCATCCGATAGGACATAGAAGCAGCGAGTTTTCAAAAATTTTGGAAGAAGTTTATACAAATTTAAAATACGTATTTCAAACAAAAAATGATGTATTCATGTTTGCATCAAGCGGTACAGGTGCAATGGACGCAGCAATTTCAAATCTTGTAAACGAAGGTGATGATGTTTTATCACTCGTTTTGGGTAATTTTGGAAAACGCTGGGCAAAGATTGCCGCAGGTTATGGCGCAAATGTTGATACTATTGAAGTGAAAGCAGGAGAAGTTATAAACCCTGAAGATGTTAGAAAAAAATTACAGGAAAAAAACTATAAAATTGTTACCTTAACACATTCTGAAACCTCAACGGGTGCTAAAAATGATGTTGAAGCTATTTGTAAAATTATTAGAGAAACTGACGCAATTTCTGTTGTTGACGGAGTTACAAGTGTTAGTGCTATGAATGTTAAGCCTGATGAATGGGGAATTGATGTTCTTGTTTCAGGCTCTCAAAAAGGGTTTATGATTCCTCCAGGACTCGCATTTTTAACTGCAAACGAAAAAGCTTGGAAAGTTCATGAGCAATGCAAACACCCTAGTTTTTACTTTAGTTGGGATGCACATAGAAAATCGGTAAGAGAAAACTCTACACCTTATACAGCAGCGGTAAATCTTATTTTCGCACTTCAAGAAGCCTTGAAAATGATTAAAGAAGAAGGTTTAGAAAATATTTTTGCCCGTCATGAAAGACTAGCGCTTGGCTTAAGACATTCTTTAAGAGCAATGGGACTTGAATTACTTGTAAAAGAAGATAAAAATGCAAGTTATTCAATTACTTCTGTCATTCCTCCTGAAGGAATTTCTGTTCCTGATATAAGAAGTCATTTAAACAAAGATTTTGATATTGTTGTTGCAAACGGTCAAAATGATTTGAAAGATAAAATTTTTAGAATGGGTACTCTTGGCTTTGTTTCAGATAGAGATTTGTTAACCGCGGTTTCATCTTTAGAAACTGTTTTGGCAAGACTAGGATACAAATTTGAAGTTGGAATTGGTACAAAAACTGCTATTGAGTGGTTGAATAAATAGCAAAATTGGGCGGTATTTTCAATACCGCCCAATTTTATTTTAAGTTTATATATTATGCATTTTATCAAAAATTTCTTTTTTCTGAATCCATATTTCCATATCCAGTTCAGTAGCTTTATCAATTAAAGCTTGTTTTAATTCTTTAAATGTTTTTGTTGTATTTGAAATATCTCCTAAAAGAAACATTACGAATTGACCTTGCATAAGTGTTTGCTTAATATCTTCTACATTTACATTAAATTCTGCCAGTACCGTTGTAAATTTCATTACGATTCCGACCTGATCTTGACCTGAGATAGTAACTATTATTTTTTGTCCGTCCATAATTCACCTTGTTTAAATGTGTAACTTATGATAAAATAATAACATAAAAAGGGAGTTTGAATGAAACTTTTAGTTGTAGATGATAATGCCACTAATTTAAAAATTTTATCGATGCTTTTATCAAAAGAAGGTTATGATGTTAAGACCGCAAATTCAAAAGAAAATGCAATAGATAAAATGTCAGCATCTATCGATTTGGTAATTATTGATGCAACAGATTTTCAAGGATACGATACTTGTAAATCAATAAAAGGTATTGACGAATATAAAAATATTCCAGTTATATTAATTTCTCGTAAATCTAACACTGATGATATTGTAAAAGCATTTGCATCAGGCGCAAGTGATTATATCTCAGCACCATTTAAACCCGAAGATGTAAAAAATCGTGTTAAAACTCAATTGGAATTGAGAAATTTACAAAATAATGCTGAAGTTCAAAAAATTACAGATTCTCAACTTGAGCATATTTTTTCACTTGCAAAGTCTGCTCAATCAAAGGATGATGATTCAGGTAAACATTTGGAACGTGTGAAAAAATATTGTGTGGTATTAGCAAAAGAACTTACTAAGCCAATATATAAACAAGCAATTACACCGGAATTTATTAAAAATATTGAACTTGCAGCTCCATTACACGATATAGGAAAAGTTGGAATTCCAGATGAGATTGTTTTAAAGCCTGATAAATTAACTGAATCTGAATACGAACAAATGAAAGAACATACAGTAATTGGTTATAATATGCTAAAAGAAGTATATGACCAATTTGATGGAAATAGTTTTATAAAGATGGCAATGAATATTGCACGTTACCATCATGAAAGATACGATGGAAAAGGTTATCCCGACGGATTAAAGAAAACAGATATTCCTCTTGAGGCTCGTATTATGGCTGTGGCTGATGTTTATGATGCACTGAGGTGCCAAAAACCTTATCATGACTCGCTTTCCCATGAAAAAAGTTTTGAAGTTATAAAAGGCGGTAGGGAACTTCAATTTGACTATATTATGGTAAAAGCTTTAAAGAAAGTTCACCATGAGTTTGAAAGAATTTGGGACTCAATGCCTGATTAGTTATTTTTTAAACTTCTTCGTTATCTAATTTTTTAAACCAGTTTTTGTTAAATGCGTATGCAATTCGGTGTCTTTTTGCGTATTCACATAAATCTCTTTTTATTTCAGGAGCTAAAACATACATTGTTATAATATTTGGAACAGACATCGAAATCATCATTGCATCTGTTATATTAATAACAGAGCGTAAATTCATAACTGAGCCTATTATTATGAATGCGCAATATGCTAATTGGAAAATAACAGTTCTTTTATATCCTTCACCGAATAAAAAGTTCCAAGCTTTTTGTCCGTAGTATGCCCAAGAGATTAAAGTTGATAATCCGAACAATACAACTACAACTGCCAAAATATAAGGGAAGAACGATATTACAGATGAAAATGCAGTAGATGTCATTTGAATACCTGAAATACTACCGGCTTCAACATGATAATTGTTTGTAATAGTAATAACAAATGCTGTTAACAAGCACAATAAACCTGTTAAGAAAGGTTCTATTAATGAAACAAAGCCTTGTGATAGCGGTTCATTTGTTTTAACAGTAGCATAAGCAATCGGAGCAGAACCTGTTCCTGCTTCATTACACTGTACAGAACGTCTTAGCCCCATAATTATTGTTCCAAATATACCACCTGCGACAGCTTCAGGAAAAAATGCTTGTTTTACAATTATAGCTAAAGCGTGAGGAATATTTAAAATATTTGCCGCAATTACAATCAATCCTGAAATTATGTATAGCGCACACATAAAAGGTACAACTTTTTCTGTAACTTTTGCGATACCTTTTATTCCACCGACAACAATTAAACCTACAATAATAGCAACAGTCAAACCAATAATCCAATTTTGTCCGTACAAAATACTGTTTTCTCCGCCGGTAATATTAACAATTTGCTGAGTTGCTTGGTTTATTTGAATCATATTACCACCGGTAATACCACCAAAAATACATAACCAAGCAAATATAACAGATAATGGTTGACCAAGCCAACGTAACTTTTTACGAGTCAGACCGTGTGCCATATAATGCATTGGACCACCTGATATTGTTCCATCAAGATTAAATCGTCTATATTTTACTGCAAGTGAGGCTTCTACAAATTTTAAAGACATTCCAAATATTGAGCCGACAAAAATCCAAAAAGCAGCGCCTGGCCCACCTAAAGAAATTGCAATTGCTACACCGGCAATACTTCCCAATCCTATTGTTCCCGATAAGGCTGTTGCTAATGCTTGGAATGAAGATACTTCTCCGTTTTCGTCACTTTGTTCAACAGGTTTTCTTAATATTTCAATTGCGTGTTTAAAACCCCATATAGCAATACCACGCAAATAAACAGTAAAAAATATACCTGCAAACAGTATCCAAAATATGATTATAGGAACATCTGTTCCTGCAATTGAAATGGGAAAGAATATCCAACTAGCTATTTTATCAGAAATTGGAGCTACATATTTGTCAAGTGTTGCGTCAATATTATATGCATAGCATTGTTGTTGTGATGCCGCAATTAACACTAATATAGAAAACAAAAATTTATACATTAAAATATCCTAACTTCCTGTTAAATATTAAGCAAATAGCTTGTATGCTATAATTATAGCAAAAATATATACACAACTTTTAACCTTTATATAATCTTTAGGATATTTTGTAAATATCTATTGGCACAATCCACGGATTTATAGGAATTAACAGTGTTGTAACAATTTTGTAATATAACTTTTATCTTTTGTTCAGGTAAGCTGAGAACTCGTTCTAAAACTCTTTTTATATCTTTAGTTGTTATATGTTTATTTGTATTATTTTTAATTAAAAACCCGTTTATTTCATCTTGTATTATTCCATCAATGCCATCATTTTTTACACCGATAGTTAAGCATCCGCTTGCCATAGCTTCTAAATAAACCATTCCAAAAGTTTCATTAATGCTTGGAAGAACAAAAATATCTGATTGTTTCATTTTTTCTAATACTTTTGAATGTTCTAAATAACCTGTAAATTCAATGTTATCATTCGCTATTTTTATTAAATTTTTATATTCCTTTCCGTCACCAATTACAGTAAGGTGAAATTGAGGCATATCATTTACGGCAAATATAAGTTTGTCAATGTTCTTGCGACTTATTAAATTTGCACATGTTAAAATATTTACTCTTGAAGTTTTTTCAGAAAGTTGAGGTTCAAAGTCAATACCACTTTCACACAAAAAAGTTTTGTTTTTATATTCAGGAAAAATATTTAAAAATTTTTCTTTTAAAACTTCACTTCTACAAGCAATACCATTGGCATTTTTGTACGCTTTTTTCATTTGACTTTTAAAATATATTGAATAAATCGGATTTGTTAAAACTTCAATATCAGAATTATGCACTGCACATATTTTTTTTCCGTGTAATTTATTGGAAAAAATTATTCCTGATGGCATGTGGGCTATAATTACATCATAATTAAGTTTTGGTAATTTTTTTGAAACATCAAATAAAAACGGCGTTATGTAATTAACATTATAAATATTGTTATAATATCCTGTTTTATAAAATGGTTTGTGTCTTATAAATGAATTAAGCAAAAAATTAGGTTTAATAACATCAACCTGATTACCTGATTTTTGCCATTCTTGCGCAAAAGATAAAATGGTTTTCGGGGTTTTTATTTCTTTTTCTGAAACAGGATATAAATCAGTAACTAAAAGAATTTTCATAATAAAATTCTATCACAAATTAATATATGCATGTTTTGTTATTTGCAAGATGTTTTTACGCCAAATTGCAATTTTTTCCCGTCAGGGCAATTGCCGTCACTTCCAAGCTTTAAATAGTCCATGTTATGATTTATTAAAACCCATTCTGCCGCGTGTGATGATGATAATTGATCAGGAAAAGAAGTATAAATACAGCCGACAAATGAATTATATAAACTGCAACCTATGTCATGATTAACGTGATTTTTGTCATTAATACGAAGAGTAAAAAAATCTTTTCCTGCTGTATTAGGACCTTTATTTAGTCCATCTATATCTACAAGTATACTATAAACAGCATCATACATAAATCCAACAGTAGATCCGTCTGCTAATATTACATTATATTTTGCTGTAGTATAGCTATCACCTCCACTTGTTCCACCTTTATCAAATACTGCAGAACATTCAGTTACAGTACAAGCTTTAGAATATTTCATAAATTCAGTTATTCTATCAAACATTCTTTTTTCTTTTTTCTCTTGAGTATTATCGTTAATAAACCATTCCTCAAAAGGTCCATATACAGCTTCGGCTCTGCCAATGGCGTCTTGTAGGTTTGAATATATCTTTTGTAATTTTGCAATTTTTTCTTTTTCACCAGTCGAGGAGTTTAAGTTTGGAAGTGTTAGCGCTGCTACAACACCAATTATACCCATTACAATCAGTGTTTCTGCCAATGTAAATGCAAAATTTTTCATTAATCAAACCTCTTAAATTAAATATATAATATCATATTAATTGATATATATATCATAAAACATGATAATAATATCATAGAATTTGATTTTGTAAAGGCATAACATATAGTTATGTATGATTTAGTTTTATTAGGAAAAAAATTAAAAATTGAACGAATAAAAAACGACCTTTCGCAAGAAAAGCTTGCAGAAAAGGTTGGAGTATCAACAAGAACAATTTCATTAATAGAAAGCGGATTACAACATCCAAAATTCTTTCTTGTTGTTAAGCTGTCAGAAGTTCTGAATTTTGATATAAATATTTTATTGGACAGTAATTTATAGTCATTTCAAATATTTCATTTAAAAAGATTACCTTGTTTGCTTAATATAAAGAGTGTGTTTTTTTGTGATGAAATTTTTTAATCTATATTTATGAATATAGGTAAGCCTCAATACAAAAAAATGCCTCTTGAAGAAGTTGTTATATTGGCAACGCAGAATGATTGCAGAGCGTTAGAAGAATTAATTCAAAGAGAGCAAAAGAATATTTTTGCAACTTTTACCTATTTAGCTAAAAAAACGGATAATGTATATGATTTAACTCAAGAAGCTTTAATGCGTATGGCAAAAGGGATTATAAATCTTAGAAATCCTAAAACATTTAAAAGTTGGTTAAATCATATTGTTATGAATTTATTTTACGATAATTTGCGTAAAATAAATCGTATTCCGCCGATAATTTCAATAGATGAGGAAAATGAAAACGAAAAATTTGTAACAAATCCTCAAAATTTTATTCCCGACAAAAAATGTAAACCTCTTGAAAAATGTATTTCTAATGAATTAGACCGAATGATAAAGCATGAAATGCAACAATTACCGGAACATTTTAGAGTTCCTATTGTGTTGAGAGAGCTTCAAGGGCTTTCGTATGAAGAAATTGCAGAAGTTACCAAAACGAATGTTGGGACTGTAAAATCTCGAATTTCAAGAGCAAGAAGCCGTCTGCAAGATGGACTGAAAGATTACATATAAATAAATTATATATAAAGGAGCAAAAAATGAAAAATGAAGATTTAGCGTGTAGTCAAGTTATAGCACTGCTTTCATACTATATAGACGGAAAAACAAATTATCAGGTTACAAATTTTATACAATCTCATTTGTGTAAATGTAAATCTTGCAGAGAAAAATATGAAATTATGTCTAAAGTTTTTGAAGATTTGAATGCAGCAAAAGAAAAAATTGACAAAATTGAGCCCCAAAAAATAATACCAATATCTTCTTATAGTGAAAGTTTTAAAGAAAAAATGTCGGCATATCTCGATAGTGAATTATCTGATGATGAAATATTAAAATTTAAAAAGTATGCGATTGCTAATCCACCTGTAAGAGGTGAATTAGAAGGTATGTATAAAATAAAAAATGCATTAAACAATTCTTTCGAAAAAACAAAAAATGATTTTAAAGAAGATTTTACAAAGGATATCATTGTAAGACTGGATATTCAAGAGGCAGTTAACGTGCAAGAACCAATATTAAAAATAGCATCAATATTTATATTTTTAATGGTATTTTTTTCTGTTGGACTTCTTGTTTTTTTAATGTAAAAATATAAACAATAATGATGCGCAGCATAGCGCAGGTCCAAACGGAAGGTGAAAAATTTCTTCTTTTTCAGAAGAAATTTTCGTTTCTTCTGATTCATTCTTAAGCATTTCTTCGTTAAGTTCAACAAGATTTTTAGGTAATGTATCAAGAATTCTTTTGCAAAGAATTGCTCCAATTATTATTAATAATATTGATACTGCAATATGCGGATATATACAATTACAACTTGCGCATATTGCAAATATTAAAAATTCAGCTAATGTTATATAATCTTTCTTTTTAATAAGTTTAACAAAATAAATAGGTAAAAATGTTAAAATTTGTATTCCGACTGCAACAGCCAAAATTATAAGAATATGTTTCCAGCCAAAGCATGCTCCAAGCGCACCTGCAATAAAAATGTCACCGGGGCCGATAATCATAGTTTTTAATACCAAATATCCCAAACCAAAATATGCGCTTATAATAGCTGCACCTAGCAACAAACCCAGTATTGATGCTATAAATGAAGTTTGAAATATCCAAACATTACCTTCATATAAATTGCCGAAATTAAAATAGTTATACAAGATACCAAAAAATGCCAAAATATAACTGTGCAAATTAAATGCGACATGTTCTTTTATATCTGTTGTAGAAATTATTATAAATAAAGAAATGAAAATAATGATAAAAATAGTGTTAAATGTATAACCAAATTTTAAAAATGTCATTAAGTATAAATACCCTGTTAAAAATTCAACAATAGGATATTGAATAGAAATCTTTTCTTTGCAAAATGCGCATTTACCTCTTAAAAAAATATACGATAATAATGGTATGTTATGCCACCATTTTAAAGGTTTTTGACACTTTGGACATTTTGACGGAGGATTAACTATTGATTCGTTGCTCAAAGCTCTTAAAATAACTACATTTAAAAAACTTCCGATACTAATCCCTGTTATAAATACAAATATACTTACGACAACATCTAAATCAAAATTCATAATGTTTAATCTCTTTCATACTGATTTTTTTCTGTAATAACGTTATAAATTTCAGCTAAAGCTCTTTTTAATCTTCTTGAAACTTGCATTTGGGAAATATTTAATCTTTCTGCAATTTCACGTTGATTTAAATCTTCATAATAACTGAGTTCAACCACTTCTTTAAGATTTTGCGGTAATTCTTTAATTGCATTTGAAAGCATAATTTTTTCTTCATAAGCATTCAAAAATTCTTGATAATCACCGGCAGGAATTTTGTCAGCCAGTGAAAAACAGTCTTCTTCACTATTAGAAAACGTTTGATCAAGTGAAATTGTACTTTTTCTTCTGTCAACTTCAATGACATCGTTAATTTTTTTTACAGGAAGTGACATAGCTTCTGCTATTTGTTCATTTGTCGGATTTTCAACACCATTTTCAGACAATTGTTTTATAACAGCATTAATTCTAAAAGCAAGTTCTTGAATTTCTCTTGGAGCTTTTATCATTGAAGCTTTATCACGCAGATAATGTCTTATTTCACCAGTAATCAGGTAGCTTGCGTATGTTTTAAATTTGGTGCTTATTGAAGGGTCAAAAAATTCAATAGCTTTAATCAAGCCCAAAGAACCAACCTGAACTAAATCATCAACAGGGTCTGTTGCACGTCTTGCAAGTGAACATGCTATTTTTTTTACAAGCGGCATTGTTGCAATTACAATCAAATTTTGTAATTGTTTTTTTTGTTTTTCATCGGTCGAATTTTTATACTCTATAAGCCAGTCATTTATTTGTATTGTGGCTTCATCCGAAATTGCCATGCCAACCTCGATATATCTCTATAATATCTACAAAAATATTATAACATAAAAATCTTGTAACGAATTATTACAAATGTGTCATGAAAATACAAAATTTTAGCAACTTTTTTTTTGAGTGTACTTATAAAACATGTGTAGTGTTTATTAATTAGAAAATTATTGTTCACTTTATAAATTTAGAAAGGTATTCTAATGAAATTAGAAAAAATCCAAAATCTGCAAGTCGTATCAAGACCACAAATGCAAAAAACAGCAGCTGTTAGACCAAATTTAAGATACGAGGCAGATACTGCTACGTTTACTCGTAAAGCTGAAGACAAAGCTATTTCAGTAAAACGTGAAGGTAATGCATTGCATGTTGCATTTACAGGTAAATTGCAAAACCCAATGGAAACAAAAGCAACAGAAGAAGCTCCTGCAATCCAATTCAGAGTTCGCGGGGTATCAAAACACCAAGCAGGTACAGAAGGCGCAAGTGCAACTGCAGAAGATGATTCAGTGGTTCAATTAGCTCACAGCAATTGGAAAGAAGGCGACAGATTAAACTGCAAAGAAGTTAAAGGCAGACAAGGTAAAACATTAGCTTTAGTGCACCCTAAATTTGGTGAAGTTGGACAAGTTCCAAAAGAAATGGCAGAAGTTTTGATGCCTGTTATGAAGGGCAAAATGCAAGATTACAGATTTGAATTATCAAATGTAATTGCAGGTACTTCAAAAGGTGCTCCTACAATTGGTTTAAGAGCAACATTGAAATATGTTGGTAAAGATAAAAGAGAAGCTCAAAAGGCTACAGATGCATTTAACGGTTTATTAAACTCTGATGATCCGAAAATTTCAAAAGCTGTAATGGTTTACCAACCTGAAAAATCACCTCAACAAGTTTTAGAAAGAATTTTTGACGTTGAAGGTAAAGAAAATGGCTTAGGCAGAGTTAAAGAAATTAAAGATGCTATTACAAACATTTCTAACGAAATTAACAATCCTGAAAATAAAAGAATTTTGATTTTAGGTCACTGCAAACCTGACGGTGATACATTAGGTTCAGTTATCGCAATGAAAACTGCAATTCAAGCAGCATATCCTGATAGAGAAATTGATTGTGCAGTAGATGATAAAATTCCTGGATTATTCCGTGACAAAATGCCTGGTATTGAAGCTGTAAAACGTCCTTATAATCCGGAAAAAATAGAAACATTACAAAAGAATTTGGAAGTATTAAAATCAATTAATACTCCAACATCAAAAGAACAACAAAAAGTTCTTGAAAGAGATTTAGCAGAATTAACAAATCCAGAAAACTTGTTTGATGCAAATCCTTTACAAGGAAAAGAAAAGAAACAATATGACCTTGTAATGACAATGGATATTCCTACACCAACAAGATTCTCAGGTGCATTCAAAGATTATATCGAAGGAAGTAAAAAACAAATTTATATCGACCACCACCCTCACAGAATTACTGAATGGCAAAATGCTCAAGGTGAAACAGGTTTAGATATGAACAAAATCCACAAAAACGGTTTAGCTCTTGTATGTGATGCTGTTCCTGCTGCGACTCAATTGGTTACAATCGTAGCTGAAAAAGCAGGTTTATTAGGTAAAATGTTTGAAAAAGGCGGCGAAGCTGCTAAGAACTTTGTTGCAAGTGTAATTACAGGTACTTCAACAGATACAGGTTCATTCACAAGAACAGCAAACTTGTTGCCTCACCACTCAGCATTGCCAGTTCAACAAAGACCAAACTTCTTCCCAGAAGGTATGTCAACATGGTTAACAAATAAATTGGCTGAAACTGACAGCTCAGTTGATAAAAAATGGTTACGTGAAAACATCGCTTATGATGTACCTGATAAAGCATTAAGCTCAAACAGCGTTGATGGTAAAATGTCACCTCGTGATAAAATGTTAACTTACGCTTTAGATGGCAGAAAAATGTCACCTGAATTAGGTTTAGGTATCATCGAAGTTGATTATGACCAAATGTATGATGTATTTAATTCTTCACTACAACAAGATCCTGATATTACATTATTAGATGTTCAAAATGGTTTCAAATATTCAGAAGCTTTAGGCGCATTAAAATCTGACCCATCAGAAACATCTCAAAAATTAGCTCCTGGTCAAAAGGCAAGCACTTTGACTGAAAGAGCAACTGAAACTTATACAGGACCTTATGATGCTGATAGAATTGCAATCTTAGTTATCCAAGATAAGAAAGAAAACTTCATTACAGAAAACTCTGATGTTGCAAAACAAAACGGTTTGAGATTATCTTTCAGATCATCAGCAATGAGCAACCACGCAGAATTGTTAGCTAACTTATTTGGTGGCGGTGGTCACGGTGGTGCATCAGGCGGTAGAGTTGATTTACCTGGTGTAACTGTTGATACTCCATTAGTAATCAAAGTTAACGGTAAAGTAGTTGATGATACAGCTTCTGTATATGCTGATTTAACTAAAAACTACGAAATAATGAAAGATAACAATATTCCTGCTGAAAAACGTGCTGGTATGTGCAAAAAAATTGAAATTGCATTAGCTGGTGAAGGTGAAAAAGGCAGAACAACATCTGAAATTATCACAGACGTAGTTAAAGAAATTAGAAAAAACCAACCTGCAACTAACTCAACAAAAGAATCAGGTAAAGGTAACAAAACTCAAGGTCATCACGAAAACCACCAACAAACAGGTAAAGCCGGTGGTAAACACAAACCTCACAAAGGCGGAAAAAGACACTTTGAAGTAGCAGCATAGTTTCAGAGAAGCAAATAAGGAAAATAAAGTGAACATATAAATACCGATAACTTTAGTTATCGGTATTTTTTTATCGGATGATAATTAATTATTTCTAATTGTCTAATTGACAAGGAAGCTTTTTGGGTTTATAATGTTTCTATGAATAGAAACAAACAGAGCGTAAATACTGAAATAGAAGATATATCTGCTGTAATTAGAATGTTGGATAGTGAAGAAAATATTTGTAATTTTTTATTAGAAATATTAACCGAGGCTGAAGTTGAAACTTTGTCAAAACGATGGCGTATTATAAAACTGTTGGCTATGGGTAAAACACAGCGTGAAATAGCTCAAGATTTGAAAGTTAGTTTATGCAAAGTTACTCGTGGTTCTAAAATTTTAAAAAATAAAAAATCAATAGTTACAAAGTTTTTGATAAAGGAGTAATAAAATGTCTAAAAATATATTAAAAATTGAAAAATTGCCGAATGAGCAAGGTTATTTTGGTAGTTTTGGAGGAAACTATTTGCCAGAAGGTTTAAAAAAAGAATTTAAAAAAATAGCAGAGGAATTTTTAAAGGCAAAAGATGATAATGATTTTAATAACGAATTAAATTATTTATTAAAATATTATGCAGGTCGTCCAAGTCCTGTATATTTTGCAAGAAATTTATCAAAAAAATATGGAGCAGAAATTTATATAAAAAGAGAAGATTTGAACCATACAGGTGCTCATAAAATTAACCATTCTTTGGGTGAGGCTCTTTTAGCAAAGCGAATGGGTAAGAAAAAATTAATTGCAGAAACAGGTGCAGGACAACATGGAGTTGCTACCGCCACAGCAGCTGCGATTATGGGACTTGAATGTGATATTTATATGGGTGCAGTCGATGTTGCAAAGGAAAAACCAAATGTTGACAGAATGAAAATTTTAGGTGCAAATATAATATCCGTTGAAAGTGGAACAAAAACTTTAAAAGAAGCTGTTGATGAAGCTATTATTGCATATTCTAAAGAGTATGAAACCGCTATGTATGCGATAGGTTCAGCTGTTGGACCACATCCGTTTCCTATGATTATTGAACATTTTCAATCTGTAATAGGTCGTGAAGCAAGAGAACAATTTTTAGAGCAAGCAGAAACATTGCCAAATCATGTTGTCGCTTGTGTTGGTGGAGGGTCAAATGCAATAGGTATTTTTAGCGGATTTTTAAATGATGATTGCGTAAATCTTTATGGGGTCGAACCTTTAGGAAAGGGTGTTAAATTAGGTGAAAATGCTGCAAGTATTACTTATGGTAAAGAAGGTATTTTGCACGGATTTAAATGCCTATTATTGCAAGATGAAAATGGAAATCCTGCTAATGCATATTCTGTTGCAAGCGGACTTGATTACCCCGGAGTTGGTCCAAAGCATTGTTATTTAAACGAAATTGGACGTGTGAAATATGATGTAATAAATGATAATGAAGCAATTGACGCATTTTATGAGTTATCTCGTCTTGAAGGAATAATTCCTGCGTTAGAAAGTTCTCATGCTGTTGCTTATGCTCTTAAACTTGCAAAAGAAAAACAAGGTGAAAAAATTCTTGTAAATCTTTCAGGTCGTGGAGATAAGGATATAGAATTTGTTATGTCTATAAAAAAATAGGATATAAATAAATAAAAAATGACTCTGTTAAAACAGAGTCATTTTTTATTTACAGGTGGTATTAGTTGTCCAATTTAAAATAGTAGTTCCATTAGGACATTTTCCACTATTATCAATTTTTAAATAATCCATGTTATTGTTGTATATAACCCAAATGGTACATACTGAAGCACTTGTAGTAACTCTACAGATATGAGGTGCAATACGTACATTATCATCAGGAAAAACACCAGTAGAATTTGCAGAAAAGAAAAATACATCATAACCATGTGTAAATTTACCTTTTGAAGGTCCATCTATATCAACAGCAAAGATTATTGTGTTATTGATTTTTGCATTTTTTCCATCAACTATAAATGATGTACCATCTGCCAATATATATGTGTACATATTACTCTTTGCAAGTTTCCCAGAAGTGCCGCCAACAATTGTTTTCATATCAGCATTAGTTACACATCCTGCAGTTGTATTATTTGCACATGATTTTGAAATTTTCATAAATTCAGTTATTCTTTCTCCTGCTCTTTTTGAGTACATGAGTTCATTTGTATCAGAATTAAACCATTCTTGCATAGGTCCGTAAACTGCTATTGCACGTCCGTACGCATCTTCTATATTTGAATATATTTTCTTAACTTTAGCAACTTTTTCTTTTTCACCAGTACTGCTGTTTAAGTTTGGTAATGTTAATGCTGCAACAACGCCGATTATGCCCATTACGATTAGTGTTTCTGCCAGTGTAAATGCTAATTCTCTTTTTATCATTGGATACTCCTTCAGGACATGTTTGTGTATTTATTCCTTAGTATAAGACATCAATGTCCTATTGTCAATAATAAATTAGATATTTGTGTTGTTTATAACTGGACAAAGATGTCTTATTATTTTACTGAAGGAGAATGTTGTTTAATGCTGTTAGAAACTGATAAAAGTGTTATTGGCAAAAAGATAAGACAATTTCGTAAGCTTAAAAATTTAACCCAATTTGAACTTGCTGAAAAAGTCGGATTAAATGAAAAACAAATTTCTCGTATTGAAATGGGCTTAAACTATCCTACATATACTACTTTTGTTAAGTTAATAGATGTGTTAGACATTGATGTCGCAAATTTTATTGTTGATGAAAGTACAGAAATAAGTATGTATGAAAATAAAATTAATAATTTTGTAAAAGTTAGTAATGAAGCAGAATTAAAGATGTATTATGAGGTTATGCAATCTATAAAAAATAATCTTAATAGTTTACACTCTATGTAGTAGGATAAAAATAAACCTCATTTTTTTGATGTATTTTCAAAAGCCATGCAAGACATGGCTTTTTAGCTTTTATAAATCTTTTGGTCTATATCTTTTTATACACCCAAAAATACTGATTTTTAAATCTTTTTGATGATGTAAGCTCCTCCAAAAAGATGTAGTATAAACAGTGTAGAAAACAAAAAGAATTTATAGGGACATAAAAAAAGATTTGGGGGAACAAATGAGACAATTCAAAAAACAAGCAAGAGTTATGTTAATTGACGACAATTATAGTCACCTTGCAGGTGTAAAAGAACTATTAAGTTTAGAAAGTTCTTTTGACATTGTTGCAGCTACAACAAGTGCAAACCAAGGTATAAGTTTAGTTAAAAAGCATAAACCTGATGTTGTTTTAATGGATATGAATATGCCTGAAATGAATGGACTACAAGCTATTCAAGAAATTGAAGAATTAGGCTTAGAAACAAAAGTTTTGGCATTAAGTGCTTATGATGATGCTGATTTAATTTTTAGAGCAATGAAATTAGGTGCAAAGGGATATGTGTTAAAAACAATGGCAGCTCCTCAATTAATAGGTGCAATTGAAGAAGTAGCTAACGGTAAAGTTTATATGCCTCCAATTTTAACTGCTCGTTTCTTCGATTATTTCCAAAAATCTTTCAAAGAAGAAAAAATTGCTCAACAAAAAGCACAAGATTCAAATTATTTATCAGATTTAACTCCAAGAGAAGAAGAAGTTTTAGACTTATTAACTCAAGGTATTACATACAAAGGTGTTGCTCAACAATTGTTTATTTCAGAAACAACTGTAAAAACTCACGTGAACAATATTTTCCAAAAATTGCAAGTAAGCGACAGAACACAAGCTGTTTTATATGCAATTAATCATGGTTTTACAAGCAAACGCCAAGCCAGAATGGGAAGTGCAGCAGCTGTTGTATAACAAGATTATAACTCCTTTCAAATTTATGAACAAGGTTAATCGTGTTATACAAAAATATGTGTAACACGATAACCATTACTTTAGAAGATGTGTGTGGAATATGGCTAAATTTATAAAAGGTAAAAATAGATTAAAAGATTTAATTTATATACAAGAAAATAAACCTTGCAGTGAAAATGCGATTGATGGCATGATTCGTTCTATGCTTGAGCCGTTATTTGAAAGTCCTGAAGAAAAAGGTGTAGTTTTATATCGTTTTAAAAATGAAAATAAATATTCAGGTCTTTTAAGAAGACTTGGTTATACAGCTGTTGATGTTTATAATTTTTCAGATGGTTCAGAAATCTTAAAAGAAAATATATGGGAAGATACCCAATTTTTATATGTATTAACAGGCAGATACGGTGCAAGCTTTGTATATGATTTTGAAACAGAATCAGTAGAAAATTTTGCAGGTTATTATCTGTTATATAACTCAGTTAATTTAAGAGATTCTTTCGAGATAATTGAAGAAAATTGCACACAAGATATTTCTGCATACAAAGAACAATATAAACCTGATAGACGTGATAACTTGTTAATGAATGCATCTATAAGAAAAGTAGTAGATTTAATGAGTGAAACAACTCAAGAAGCAATGATAGCTGATATTGAAAAAGATGCATTGACTAAAAGCGATGATTTAGCAAAAAGATTAGAATTTATAAATTCCAAATCAAGATATGTTGTTCACGAAATCAGAAATCAACTTTCTATATGCGAATTATACGCAAATATTATAGAAAAACACTGTGAATTAAAAGATAACGTTGATTGTACAAATGCTGTTGATTGCATAAAAACAGCAGTGAAAATTGCGAATAGTGCGTTAATGGATTTGAAATCTTTAGATAATAAAGATTTGCAGGTTTATAATGTAGAAAATTTAATTGAAAAAGCAATACTTTTATCAAAAGTATATGCAAATGGCAAAAATATAGTCTTTAAGACTAATTTTGATGACAAAAACAGTTCTATTTTTGCTGATGAATCAAAATTTTTAGCAGCATTAGTAAACATAATAAAAAACGCAATAGAGGCGATTGAAGATAGTGGTGAAGTTTCTGTTTCAACAAGTATAAAAGAAGATTTTATCTCAATAGTAGTATCTAACAACGGTGTAAAAATTCCACAAGAAGTTCAACAAAAAATCTTTTCTGACGGTTTTACAACAAAAACTTTTGGTAGTGGTATTGGCCTGTATGTATGCAGGCAAACATTAGAAGAACAATTTGCAAGACTGGAGCTTATAAAGTCGGACGATGATTCGACAGAATTTGAAATTCTTGTAAGTATGGTATAAGGGTAAAAAAATGGATATTTTATCATCAAGAACATCAAATATAACACAATTGGCTATGGACGGCTTAATGGAGCGTCAAAGAGCAATCAGTGCAAATGTTGCAAACGTTGAAACTCCGGGGTATGTGAGAAAAGAAGTTGCTTTTGAATCTCAACTTTCAGAAATCATCGAAAAAGAGGATTTAAAAGATTACATAAAAGGGCAAAATAGTATTAAACCAAAACCGATAACTTACGATGATTTTATGCAAATGCAAACAAATCAGGAATACAAACGTCCACTGACATTTCAGGAAAAAAGATATTTAATTTCGAATTCATACGGACAATATGACCCTCAAGTTATGGATGATGTATTTTCAGAAGGAACTCAAGACGGAAATAATGTGGAACTGGAGCGTGAAATGATGGATTTGAATAAAAACGGTACGAGATTTGTTGTTTTATCAAATCTGGAGAAAAAATATTTTAGCGGACTGGCAGAAGTTATCAGAGATAACGTACAATAAAAATAAAAAGACAGGGTGGGGAAAATGAGTCTTAATACATTTGATATAGCAGCTTCAGGAATGACTGCTCAAAGAATAAAAATGGATACGGTTGCAAGTAATATTGCTAATGTTAATACAACACGTAATCCTGATGGAAGTAAGGGTGTTTATGTCAAAAAATCGGTTAATTTCAGAGCGATATATGAAGATGAGCTTTCAAGAGGTGCAAGAAATTTTGCTGCAAATTCAACCGATGCAAGATTTAATCCAATGTCAGGAAGATTTGAAATTAATACAGGTATAGCTCTAAATCAAGGTCTGGTATCGAATGGAGTTAGGGTAGAGTCTATTCAAGAAACAGATGAACCTACAAAATTAATATACGACCCAAATCACCCTGATGCAGATGCTGAAGGTTATGTTGAACTTCCGAATATTAATATTGTTGAAGAAATGGTTGATATGGTGTCAGCTTCAAAAGCTTATGAGGCAAATTCAGTTGTTGCGGAAAACATTAAAACAATGATTCAATCTGCAATGAATATTTAGTTAATAAGAAGGTGTGTGAAAAATGCAATTTAATACAATAAATACAATGCAAGGATTTCAAACTCAGTTTAATCCAATTCAAAATTATAATAATTTCTTAAAGGGAAATGCGTCTTTACAAGTTAATAACGATTTTCAGAACGATTTTGACAGAATGCTTCAGAATGAAATGAAAGCTGAAGAAGCTGCATCAAAAAGACCTGTTTATGATGCAGATAATGCAGCAGGTTTAATGAATTCAATAGAACGAGCATTTAGCAACGGTTTAAATGATGTCAATGAAAAGAAAATGCAGTTAAATATGATGCAAGAGGCTTTTGCAAGAGGAGAAGATGTAAGCATTCATGATTTGATGATTGCAAGTGAAAAATCTGCATTAAGCATGCAAATGGCAATGCAAATTAGAAATAAAATGATTTCTGCATATACAGATTTGAAAAATATGAGTATATAAAATTTTGTGATAAAATAATCTCGAAAAGAGGTATTTATGACGAAAGTTGCACTAATCAATCACGGCTGTGCTAAAAATTTAGTTGATGCAGAACTTATGCTTGGTATTTTAGCAGAAAAAGGTTACGAAATTACTCTTGATGAAGATGATGCAGAAGTTGTTGTTGTAAATACTTGTTCTTTTATTCATGATGCTGAAAAAGAATCCGTTGATACTATTTTAGAGCTGGTTAATAAGAATAAAAAAGTCGTAATTACCGGCTGTCTTCCTCAAAAACATAAAGAAGAATTGAAAGAGGCTATACCTGAGGTGGTTGCTATGCTAGGAACTACTGATTTTACTCAAATAGCAGAAATAGTAGATAATTTAATAAAAACAGATTTTCAATATATTTCTGATGTGTCTGAATTTCCGACATATTGTTACCCTGAAACGGTTGAACGTCAACAAATAACTGTTGGTTCAAGTTCATATATAAAAATTGCTGATGGGTGTAATTATAATTGCGGGTATTGCATAATTCCTAAATTGAGAGGTAAATGTCATTCAAGGAAAATTGAAGATGTTGTGCAAGAGGCAAATAAACTTGCAAATAAAGGTGTAACAGAAATAGTTTTAATTGCTCAAGATACGACAAGTTATGGTGTAGATTTATACGGAAAACCTGCATTGGCTCAGCTTTTAGAAGAACTAAATAAAATAGAAAATATTTCTTGGATACGAATAATGTATGCTTATCCTACAAATGTTAGTGATGAATTATTAGAAAAAATTGCAACATTAGACAAGGTTGTTAAATATATTGATTTGCCGTTGCAACATTCAAATTTGGATGTTTTAAAGTCTATGTGTCGTCCTGCTTTTGATTACAGAGAATTGATTAAACATATAAGAGATAAAGTTCCCAATATAGCTATAAGAACAGCATTTATTGTAGGTTATCCTGGAGAAACAGAAGAACAATTTGAAGATTTATATGATTTTGTAAAAGATGTTAAGTTTGATAAAATGGGTGTTTTTGAATATTCAAGAGAAAAAGGCACAATTTCATATTCAATGAAAAATCAAGTTCCTGCAAAGGTCAAAAAAGCACGATATAAAAAATTAATGGAACTTCAACAAAAAATATCAAATGAAATAAATCAAAAATATATTGGGAAAAGTTTATCCTGCATAATTGAAGGCTATACAGATGATGGATTTGTATTTGCAAGAAGTGAACATGATGCTCCTGAAATAGATGGTATGGTATATATAAAAACTGATAAACAAGTTGTTCCCGGTGATATAGAATTAGTTAAAATAACATCAGCTTCCGAATATGATTTATACGGAGAAGTGTAGTATAAAAACTTTAAATTAGTATGTTTTAGTTATAATGTAACAATTTTGTTACATTGTGTGATGGTTGATTTTAATGGGTTTAAACCTCTTATATAACATGGTTTTAGCATAACATGGCAATTATTTTTAATAAAAATACTTTAAATAGATACGAGAGATATATTTGTATTTTAAGAGGATTTTTAATTAATGACAGCAGATTTTGCATCTAATATGAGTATGATGTTTGCACTAAACAATTTTACAAACGGTGCATATAAATATCAATATCCGACAATAAACGGTGTTTCAAATGCATATATGAATCCAGAGATAATGAGTTCTATCCCATCAATATTTCAGCAAGCTGTTGTTCTTGCTAATGCAGGAAACATGGGTAATTATGCTAATTTAACAAATTCTGATGTATTGAATATGTCTTTATCTAAACCTCTATGGATGCAGGCAGTTTCAAATCAAACATATACTCCGCAAGTTGATTTTACAAGATTATACACATACAATCCGTTTGCTGTAAATAATGGTTCTACAACTACAGTAGGAAGTTCGCAAGCAGGTAGCGTAACAAATCTGTTTAATCAGCCAACAGTAAAAAATCAAGAACTTGCAAATGAATTGAATAAATTTGGTATTTCTTCAACAGGTGATGAAGAAAAAGATAAAAAAGCTTTAGAAAAAGCAAAAGCCGGTGAAACAAAAGTAAAAAAAGAAGCAGCAAAAATAGCAGAAGACTTGTATGATGCAATGAAGGGTGCAGGTACAAAGAACGATAAACTTCAAGCTGCAATTAATAAAATTAACAAAAATAATGTAATAGAAGTAATGGAAGCTTGGAATTCAAACTTCGCAGATGCTATGGGTGGAGATACCTTGTTGGAAGCGGTTCAAGGTGAACATCATACAGGATGGTTCGGCAACACTCAAGAAAAACAGGAAAATGCAATATTAAAAGCTTTAACAGATAGGGCAGAAGATGAAAAACGCGGGCTTGGTTTGGATACTGAAGCTGCATCTGCAAGAGCAAAAGTAAATTCTGAACATAGTGCAATGTTTACATCAGATGATACTGTAAAAACTTCAATAGAAAATCTTGCAAAACAAATTAAAGATAAAGAAAATTCGATTATAGCCGAAAAATATCAAAAAGCAGCGCAAAATAACAAATAGAAAATAGTAATAATATTTATAAGGAGAAAAAATGAGCGTTCAATTATCACAATTGGCTTCCAGTTTAGGGTTTAAAGGTAAATTGCCAAAAGGAGCAACAGATATTACGAAAAATCCTGATGGATCGTACAAAATAACTGTTAACGGTCAAGACAAAAATTATAATGCAGATGGCAGTGTATTTAGCGCTCCTGCAAAAGACAATGCTTCTGCCGCAGAGAATAATAACAGATCTCAAAGTACTCCTGCTGCTGACAATAATAGCAAACCTCAAAACACACCGGTTGCCGATAATAGCAATAGTGGTAATGGTAACGGTAATGCAGATAATAACGGAAATTCAGGCAAAGCAGACAATAATTCTTCAATTTTTGGTAACCGTACATCAGTAACAGGAAGTTTTAATATAGATCCTGCAAAATTGGCTGCAACATCAATGAATTTGAATGGAATAGTAAATATTGGTGCTGAAGTACCATTTGGCTTAGGTGGTATGATGAGTCAAGGTGCAATGCAGCAAAATATGCAAGATTTTATGAATTCTGTCAATTTTAATTTTGATTTTAAAAATTTAGATTTATCTTCACCACAATTTGCAATACCTGGTTTTTATCCTTCAGGCACAACCCAAACACCAAGCGGAGGTACTTCGGTAACTGTTGATGGAGCTACAAAAACCGTTGCGGAACTGGCTAAAGATGGAGGTTATGAAGAAACTGCTACTGATGGAGTCTATAAAAAGGGTGATAAATATTATAAGTATGATGTAAATAAAAAAGAATTTGTAGAAGTTACAGCTGCTGAAGCTAAAAAAGCAAAAGAAGCTGATGAAGCAAAAGCAAATGAAGAAAAAGATTTAAAAGAAAAAGAAAAAGTTAAAAAAGAAGCAGCAAAAATAGCAGAAGATTTGTACGATGCAATGAAAGGTGCAGGAACAAAGAACGATAAACTTCAAGCAGCAATTGATAAAATTAATAAAGATAATGTAATAGAAGTAATGGATGCTTGGGATTCAAACTTTGCCGATGCTATGGATGGTGAAAGTTTGCTGGAAGCAATACAAGGTGAGCATCATACAGGATGGTTTGGAAACACCCAAGAAAAACAAGAGAATGCAATTTTAAAAGCATTAACAGACAGGGCTGAAGATGAAAAACGCGGACTTGGTTTAGATACCGAAGCAGCCGCTGCAAGAGCAAAAGTAAATTCCGAACATAGCGCAATGTTTACATCAGATGATACTGTAAGAACTTCAATAGAAAATCTTGCAAAAAAAATTAGAGAAAAAGAAGGTGGAACAACTACGCCTTCAGCACCAACAACAACGTAATACTATAATAAAATAATATATTAAAGTACGGTTTGTTTTTAAATAAACCGTACTTTGTATTGCAAAATTTAATGAGTTCTTCTTGTTGTCGTATTTTCGAATATATTACGGGCATTGCTCATTGCAAGTGTTTTTAATGAGCACATTCCATAGTTTCTGTCAACAACACCAAGACTGGCTAATCTGTTTAATAATAATTCGTTTAAATCTTCAGGATTGATAAATAATGCACAAGTTTTGTCACATATATCATTTTTAAACGGACATTTTCTAGAATTTTCATCCATATAAAGTACTCTCCAAATTCTCAAATTGATGTACAATGTAGCTACATCATAGTATAATTTAAAAATAAAGTACAAATGTAAACAATTGTTAAAACATGAACTAAAACCCTGAAAATACATGCAATTTCAGGAGAGAAAATGTTTTTACATGAGTGTAGGCGTATAGGAAAAATACGTGTGAAGGAAATGTACTTAAATGTACAACGGAGGTGCTTATGTATCCAGAAGCAAAAATTAATGGCGGAGGCACAAGTTCAGCAGATTGGACAGCAGGTTTGCCGGATGCCCTAAAAAATAAAAAGCCTGAAGGTGCAAATGGCTTTACAAAAGTTGGTGATATATATATATTTACCAAAAATGGCGTAGCCATTGATGATAAGACTGGTTACAAAGCTAATGGTGAGGCAACTAACATTTTTGACCAAGCTGCAAAACCTGATGATGCGTCAAAGGCGAAAGGTTCAGATGGTGCTGCGGGTAATAAATCAGGCAATAAAGCCGGTAATGGAGCTGGAAACGGTTCTTTAAGTACATTTGGCTTTGGATTTACCGGTACAGGTACAGATTTAAGCAATTCATGGATGAACATGGGTGGCGGATTTGAAATTGATTCAAATAAAATGATGAAATCAGCAGGTTTGATGGGCTTTATATCTGCTTTAGGTGGTATGATACCATTCGGCTTGGGTGGTCTGTTATCTCAAGGTGCATTACAGGCATCTATGGCTAGTTTCATGAATGCTGTAAAATTTAATTTTGATTTTTCAAATTTGAATTTGTCAGGTGATAATACAAGAACTGATGATTCAGAAGGCGCAAGTGATTCTGGGGACGCCGGTAGCGTTGATACATCAAAAGTTCCTGATGGATACAAAAAAACGAATGTAGATGGTGTATTTGAAAAAGACGGAAAATACTATAAATATGATGATAATAAAAAATTAGTTGAATGCAAACAAGACGGTACAGCATTATCAACATCTGCTGCTCCTGCTGATGATTCAGAAGGTGCAGGTGCAGGTTCTGCTGCAGGTGGCTCAGGCTCAGGCTCAGGCTCAAGCTCAGGCTCAAGCTCAGGCTCTCGTGTTTCAGGTGGTTCAGGCTCATCTTCTGGTGCAGGTTCAACCGGTGCCGGTAGTGGTAAAAAAACTTCTGGCATGCAAGGATGGTACAACGCTGGAAAAGATAAGAATAATAACATAAAAGGTTTGACAAAAGAAGCTTTAAGCGCTGCTGAAGCAAAAAAAGCGGGCAGTGCGGCAAATTTAGTTGTTGAAAAACTTGTAGCTTCAAAAACAAACAATCAATGGACAGCTGAACAAAAAGAAAAGTTAAGAGCTGAAATAATAAAGAAAAACCCTAGCGTATTCAATAAAGATGGTTCGTTAAAGTCTAACTTTGATGTTTCAAAATTGGATATTCCAACTTTTGATTGGATGGAAAAAAATATCGGTAAAGCAACAAAAATAAATAATAATAACAAGACTTCAGGTGCTGCTAAACAATCTCAATCAACCTCATTAAATCGTCCTGCTGCAGCAACGTCAGGTTACATAACTTCTCTTGCTGACTTAGGAACCAGAATGAAAGGCGGTATAGATAAGTTTGCAGGTAAACAGTTTAGTAAAGATAACTTAGTGGCTTATTTAGATCAAAATGATCAAAAGACTGTTACTGATATTAAGAACAATGGTGACACTATAAGTTTTAGTACTTTTGACCCTGCTAAAAAAGGTACTATGGGCGGTGGTAGAGGTGTTTCCTATACTGTTAAGTTTAATCAATCAGGGCAACCTGTTAGTATTAAATCAGGTGTTATACAATACGATATGACCTATGGTCAAAATGGTGTAAGAGCTACTGCTACAAAGCAAAATATTGGTACGTATGGAAACCACAATACCGATTCTTGGACATATACTTCAAATGGTGCTATACGTTATCATAAAGTTACTAGTGGTAGAAATGGTTCAGGTGAAAAACTCTCAGGTGAAACTTATAACGAGCCATATAAATCTGGTCAAGGTCAAACAAAAATAACATTACCTAGTTTTTCATCAGGAACTCAAGGTTACAATAATGGTAAAATAGTTCAAGGTGATGTAACGTGGTCTAAGAGTGGTAATAATATTGTTAAGACAAACAAGAAAACTGGTGTTACTGAAACCTATGATAAAAATGGTTATTTAATAAAGAAAGAAGATAGTAAATCAGGTTATACATATACTTATCGCAAGAATAATTATGATATAGCGTATGAAAAACCATAAAAATTTAATTAAACGTATAAAAACCTAAACTGACAAATATATTGAAGTTTAGGTTTTTTATTATTATTTTATATAGAATTTTAAATATTTACAGTGCATTGAAAATGTGAGCTAGTTATATTTGGAAATGAAAATTTATGTCTTCTGTCAAATCCTTATCCTCTTGCTTATAAATATTCTTAGTAACTTAAATCTACGCTGCAAATGAAAGAAATCTGTGCTTAGTCAAATATGTGGTTTATTAGGACAAAGGATTGACAAAGTGTGTCGTATGCGATACAATATAAATGTGGCTAAATATCAAATTAGTATATATGTTACTGAAAATAACAAAGAACCGTTTAATATATGGTTTAATTCACTGGACAAATTTTTTCAAAAAAGAGTTTTGTCAAGACTAATTCGGATACAAAATGGTAATTTGGGAGATTATAAGCAATTAGATATTGATTTGTATGAATTGCGTTTAGATTTTGGTGGTGGATATAGAATTTATTACACTCTAAATAATAATGAATTGATTATTTTATTGACAGGAGGTGATAAATCATCACAAAATAAAGATATTCAAAAAGCTAAAGAGTATTTAGCAGTTTACAAAAATGGAGGCAAAGATGATTAAAAATCTAGATATTGATAATTTTATAGAAAAAAATTTAAAAACAGAAGAAGATATTAAAGAATGGCTTACAATTACTCTTGATGATTATATTCAAGACAGTGATTTTGAATCTTTTTTTAAAGCTCTTGAATATGCTGTAAAAGCTAAAACTACTATTTCAAAAATTTCTAATAGTACAAAAATCTCTAGAAGCAACTTATATAAAATGTTTAAATCAGAACAGTCACCACAGTTTGAAACAGTTATGAAAGTGCTTAAAGAACTTGGATATACGCTAAAAGTTGCATAATTATATTTGAATATTTGAAAATTAAATATCAGCAGTACAATGAGGACATTTTGATGCTTTTATATCAATAGTTGAAAAACATCTTGGACATTCCTTAGTTGTACATTCTTCAGTTTTTTCTTCACATTTTTTAGCTGCTAAATTTTGCAATTTGTTCATTCCTTTTACTAACAAAAATACGCAAAAAGCAACAATGATAAAGCTAATAATTGTATTTATAAATAAACCATAATTAATTGTTACTGCACCTGCTGCTTGTGCTGCCTCTAATGATGGATATTTTACAATTTCACCTTCTGCGTTTGGTAATGTTATGTATAAATTCGTAAAATCAACTTTTCCCATTAACCAGCCTAATGGAGGCATAAATACATCTTTTACCATTGAATCAATTACTTTTCCAAATGCAGCACCAATAATGATACCAACAGCCATATCCATTACGTTGCCTCTCATTGCAAAAGTTTTAAATTCATTTAAACTGTTTTTTAACCAATCAAACATTATATTTCTCCTTATTAATATCCTGTTTAAAATATAACATGAAAAAATAAAAACAAAAAGTCGGGCGCAGAAAAAACTCTGCGCCCGACTAGGTATTATATTTTACTTACATTCGTGAATAATTTCTTCTTCTTTCATCATTGCTTTTGTTTCTTCTACTGAAACTGTGTCTAGAGCTTGGACTTTTTCTAATCCTTTTTCCAATAATTTTGCTTGTTGAGATTTAAGTTCATCATCTGCAATTACCAAATCTCTGCCTTTTGCAGCAGTAATTATTTGTATTACATTTTCAGTTGGAGAGCCTTCTTCGTTAGCTTTTTTCTGTATTGCATAGCTTGCCCAATCTTCAGGCAAATCTTTAATATTTGCATATCCTTTGTCACCGGTTATACGTTTTTGAATTTGCGCTTGTAAAACATTTTTTACGTATTCTTTTTGTGACATAAATCTGCAAGGAATTATTATATCTGTTCCAATAACTTCTTCAGGATCACGTTTTTCACGTTTTTTGAAAATATCTGCTGCAATTTTTAAATGGCCTATTTCAAAATCTAAGAACATTTCCCAAATTTTCTTAAATCTGTCATCAACTTCATCTGTCATGCAGGTGTAATATGTGCAAACTTCCGTAAATTCGTGTAAAAGAAGTTTTTCATACCAAGATTCGGTAGGGTCAATCAAAGATTCATACATTGTAACGTGTTCTTCTTCCACGTCTTTAATTTCTGCATAAGTTTCTCTTATACATTGATTACCGTATTGCATACCGTGTTCAGCGTAAAAATTGTGTGTTTGTTGTTCTCCTGAAACAAGAGTGTAAAGATTAACTTTTGTTTGAGGTGCAGCTGTTGTTTTATCATAAGGCTTACGAAGTCTTACGATATTGCAATTGTGGTGATATTGAGTCGGACGTCCTAAAATTACGTCGGTGTTGCCTTGCAAAATATCATTAGGACTTATGCCATGTTCCATATATGCCCATTGACTGTATCTGTACAGATGGTCAAAATCTTCCAATAAGCCAAAGTCAAAAGTTTCTTTTACATATTCATCAGGTTCATTTTGCGCCATCCAAGCTGTCATTTCTACTGCTACTTGTTCATAGCCTAATGTTGTTTCCAAAACAGACTGATCTGCCGGCGTTTGCCAGTTTACTGTTGTTTGTTGGGCATCTTCAATTCTTTTGGATACTGCAAGAAATTCTTGAACTTCAGTGTCAGTTGTTGTTCTTGAAAAATTATGCTTAAAGTTCCATGCTTCTATTTCTATTCCATTCATAAGAATTTGTCTTGTTCGTGTATAGCAATCAACTTCTGTTTTATTAAACGGTTTTTTGGCAATTTCGTGCCAATTTCTAAGTTGTTTTTCTAGTGGTGTACCTTTTTCTTTTAATGCATTAAAACTCATTTTTAATTTCCTTTCTTTTTTTATAAATTTATTGCGTAACTAAATAATTTAGCGACTTCAAGGTTATATTGACGTCCGTCATCCTTTGCAAATAAATGTTCCCAATGGCTTTTTGGACTACCATTTTCTGAATATGACGGATTAGACATCATTAAGTGGTGTGTACTTGTATCGTAGCGAAGCGGAAACAAGTCTTCCATTTGCATAAAACTCGGAAGTTTATCACTAGGATATTCGTAGCCAAACAGAACATTATGTATTCTAAAAAGTCTGTTTTCATAGCTTCTTCCACCTTCATCATTGTCATTTGAAACTTCTATTCCGGGTGCATAATTTGTTTTATATTTTAATTCGTGCGACCATTGTTTTATTGAATTTATGTCTTCGGGTGAAATAAATGCAGTTCCTGTTGTAAATCCTAAGTTTTCGTACCTGTTAAAATCTTCTGTTGATTTTTCTCCGGCAAAACTAAGTGTCATACAGCCTGAACGTTTGCGAATTTCATCCAAAATATATTGCATTTGTTGATATTCCGGTAAAGCGCCTACCCCTGCATAATTTTCCATGTCATATCCGCCAATGTGTTTGGCTGAATCGACAAATATTGCTTCAAATCCCAGTTTTACAAGTTTTACATGTTCATTTATAAACATTTCTTGGTGTTCCGGATTATCCCATTTGAATATTTCTTCATTACCATTTTTATTTATAATTTTTATTTGATCAGCTGAAATTACTGTTCTAAAACCTGTTTTTAGTCCGTGAATATATGCGAGCAGATTAAATGCTTTAAATTGTTCTTCAGGAGTGATTTTTTTCGATATATCAAAGTCAATAATATTATGGCTGTAACCTGCATTAAGTTTTATTCCATAAATTGAATTTTCTTCATTCGGGAGTTTTACATGTCCATCTCCGTAAATATTAGGAAAGATTTGAGATAATATTATACAATTAGCCCAGCTTTTAGCAGACGGCGGTATTGCAGGTAATATTTTTATAGAACTTAAAATTCCGTTTTTAGTTTTATTTTTGTGCATTTCTGCTATGGCACGGTTATTGATTTCAACATAGTTAGCTCGTCTTCCCCAATTATCACCATAATTCGGAGTTGTTATGTTGTCAGGAAATTCTTTATAAAATTCTCCGCTTTCATTTATTGTAACTAATATATTTATTGCATCTTTAACGCTTTGGTTAAGAAGTTCAGACGGAATAATTCCTGCTAACCATTTCTTTTTTTCAGCTTTGAATAAATACGGTTCTATTTTTTTATTCGGTGTTAGTTTAATATTTTCTTTTAAAGATTTCAGGAGTTTGTTTACTTCGTTCATAATAATGTTATTGTATTTTTTTAATATATTTTTTAATCAGACAATGTAGTAATATGATTAGCACTAAATGAATATTACCCGTAAGAATAAGGACAAATTTGCTGAATTATTTTAATATGTATTTGAAAAATATTATAAGGAGAGGTTAAATGTTTTGTTTTCAATGTGAACAAACTAAATGCAATAAATATTGTCAGGATATAGGTGTATGCGGTAAAACCGAATTAACAGCTTTTCTTCAAGATAAAATCGTAAGTGCATTGGTCGATTTGGCAAATGGAGCAGAGAGGAATAAGAAAAATACAAATTTGATTATTGAAGGTTTGTTTATGACAGTTACAAACGTTAATTTTGATGATTCCTTTTTGCAAAAATCCTTAGATGTAATTAAAAATTCATATTATTCTGAAACTCCTTTTGATATTAAACAGCTTTGGGCAGAAAATGATGATTTAAGAAGTTTAAAATCAATTATTTTGTTTGGTTTAAAAGGTATGGCAGCTTTTGCATATCATGCAAGGAGATTTAATTTTAAGAGTGAAGTGGTTGACAGTTTTTTTTATGAAGGTTTGCAGGCTCTTTCAAAAGATTTAAGTTTAAATGAATTAGGCGCTTTAGTGTTGAAAACAGGCAAAATAAATTTAAAAGCCCTAGAACTTCTTGATAAAGCAAATACTGAAACTTATGGTCATCCTATTCCAACTTACGTATCTACAAATATTGAAGAAGGTCCGTTTATTGTAGTTACAGGTCATGATTTGCAAGATTTAGCATTGCTTTTGGAACAGACTAAAGATAAAGGAATAAATATTTATACACATGGTGAAATGCTTCCTTCACATGCATATCCTCAATTAAAAAAATATTCTCATTTAAAAGGTAATTTTGGTACTGCATGGCAAAATCAGCAAAAAGAATTTGAAAATATTCCTGCACCAATTTTGTTTACAACAAATTGCATGATGCCTGTTGAGGAAAGTTATGCTGATAGAGCTTATACTACTTCAGTGGTGTCATATCCAAATGTTCAGCATATTGACAATAATAAAGATTTTACACCATTGATTAAAAAATCTCTTGAACTTGGTGGTTATAAAACTATGCAAAAAAGAACCGGTTTAAATGGCGGGAGTGTTCTTTCTGTCGGATATGGACGTAACACTGTTATTTCAGTTGCGGACAGAATAGTTGATTTGCTGCATGACGGAAAAATAAAACATATATTTATTGTTGGCGGATGTGATGGTGCAAAAATAGGCAGGAATTACTATACTGAATTTGTAAGAAAAATTCCTTCAGATTCTTTAATATTGACATACGCTTGTGGAAAATACAGATTTAATGATATTTTTACTGACAAAATAGAAGATATTCCGCGTATTATGGATATGGGACAGTGTAATGATACATATTCCGCAATTAAAATAGTTGAAGAATTGGCTAAAAGACTAAATTGCAGTATAGGTGGTCTTCCTGTATCATTTGTAATATCTTGGTATGAGCAAAAAAGTATAAGCATTTTGCTGACACTTTTATATTTAGGAATACAAAATATAAGGCTTGGTCCGGGAATGCCTGCATTTGTTTCTCCAAATATAATGAGAATGCTGATAAATAAATTTAAAATAAAGCCAATATCTACACCTGATGAAGATTTAAAAGCTATTTTAGGATGAATTAATATGTTATTTTAAATATATTTTCTGTCAACAAGTTCATCAGGCATAAATTGTTGATATTGGTCTGGTGCGTTGTGTGAATAGACATATCCAACACCAAACCCATATTTTGAAGCATCTTTGTAATGTGCGTCGCGGAGGTGCATTGGTGGAGGATAGTCTTTTCCGTTATTTATGTCAGAAAGAGCTTCATCAATTGCACAAATAGTTTGATTGGATTTTTTTGAGTTTGCTACATAAATTACAGCTTCAGCAAGCGGAATTCTGGCTTCAGGGAATCCTAATATTTCAACAGCGTGATATGCGCTTACGGCAAGTGATAATGCCATTGGATTTGCATTGCCGACATCTTCTGCTGCACAAACAATCAAGCGTCTTGCAATAAATCTTGGATCTTCGCCTGAAGCTATCATTTTAGCAAGATAATAAATTGCAGCATTAGCGTCAGAGCCTCTTAGGCTTTTTTGAAATGCAGATGCGCAATCATAATGTTCTTGCTGTGAATATCTTGTTTTTCTTGATTGTGCAAGCCTTTCAAGTTCAGAAACTTCAATTTTTCTTTTTTCTCCATCAAATGAACTTGAAAAATAAGCATTTTCTACAAGATTTAGGGCAAATCTTGCGTCACCTCTTGATAAATTAACAATGAAATCACAAACATCTTGAGAATATTCAACGGGTTGATAGTTTTCGTTTAAATAATCAAATCCTTTTTTTATAACTTTATTTATAGAACTGTCATCAAGATTTTCCAGTCTTATAACTTGAACTCTTGATAGTAATGCCGGAATTACCTGAAATGATGGATTTTCCGTAGTTGAACCAATTAAAAATAATGTCCCGTTTTCAAGGTGTGGCAAAAGAGCATCTTGTTGAGTCTTTGAATATCTGTGAATTTCATCAATAAACAAAATAGTTTTTTGATTATTCCTTAGAGCTTCTTTTGCGGCATCAACAGAATCTTTAATATCTTTTACTCCTGATGTTACTGCTGAAATTTCTATAAATTGAGCATTAACAGTTTTTGATATAATTCTTGCAAGAGTAGTTTTTCCACATCCTGAAGGTCCCCATAGTATTAAAGAAAAAAGTCTTCCGGAATTTAATAAATTATATAGTGGTGATGATTTAGCAACAACATCGTATTGTCCAAAATATTCATCAAAATTCTTTGGTCTGAGAATTTCAGCAAGAGGAATTTGTTTATTTTTATTTTCAAGTTCCGTAAATAAATTATTCATGATATAATTGTAGCACCAAAAGGCACAAATCAATGAAAAAAAATCTAATTATTATAATATCAATAATAACGCTGTTATTTGCGTCATTTATAGCATTTTCAATTACTCCAAGGAATGTTTTAGGAGAAAAAGAGGTCGTTTTTTGGACACTTCAAATGAATGAATTTACATCATATATGACAGATGTAATCGCAAAATTTGAATATGAAAATCCTGATATAAAAATAAAATGGATTGATGTTCCATTTTCAGAAGGAGAAAAAAGGACTCTGGCTGCGATTTTGAGTAATAATCCGCCTTCTTTGGTAAATTTAAATCCTGATTTTTCTTCGGTTTTAGCTCAAAAAGGTGCATTAGAAGAAATTAATACAGAAAGTCTTATTGATTTTAATAAGCAATTGTTAAAATCTCTTGAAGTTGATGGAAAGATTTATGCAATTCCATGGTATGCAACATCAGCAGTAACTATATATAATAAAAAACTATTGACAAAAGCAGGTTTTCAAATGCCGCCTGTGACTTATGAAAATTATGGTCAATATGCAAAAGATGTTAAGCAAAAAACAGGTGCATATATATTTATGCCAACTATTACAGAAAATGATACTATGCTTAAAGTTTTAAATAAATATGGTATAAATTCTTCAAATAAATTAGATAGTGACGAGTCTGTGAAAATTTTTAATTTTTACAGAGATTTATATAAACAAAATTTGATACCTGAAGAAAGTGTTACACAAACTCACCGTGAGGCTTTGGAAAAATATATGTCAGGTAATGTTGTAACAATTCAAGCTGGCGCAAATTTCCTAAATATGATAAAAGAAAATGCTCCAAATGTGTATAAAAATACTGATATTGCTCCGCAAGCCGTAGGCAAATTAGGACAAAATGATTTTTCTATGATGAATTTTGTTATTCCAAAGCGAGCTAAAAATAAAGATGCAGCATTAAAATTTGCATTATTTTTAACCAATGAAGAAAATCAATTAGAACTTGCTAAACTGACAAATGTGCTGGCAACAAATGAAAAAGCTCTTAAAAATGAATTTTATAATAAATACGATGAAAAAGATTTGATGGCAAAAGCAAGAGTAACAAGTTCTAAACAATTGTATAAAATTGAACCGGTATTAAAATCTATAAAAAATCAAAAAGAAATAAATACATTAATAAATACAGCTGTTCAGATGATATTGCTTGATTCTGTTGATACAAAAAAAGTTCTTGATTCGGCTCGCAAAAAATGGGATAAACTTAACGGATAAATGCTTTACAGTAAGTAAAGATTTTATATGCAGGCATGTAAACGCTTTATATTTGTAATATAATATACATAGATATACAATTAAATAATATTGGGGGATTTTATAATGGAAGAAATTCAAGGCGGAACAGCTGTTGAACCAAAACAAGGGTATGACGCAAGTAATATTCGTGTGCTGGAAGGTTTGGAAGCTGTAAGAATGCGTCCTGGGATGTATATAGGTTCAACATCACAAAGAGGTTTGCACCATTGTATATATGAAATTGTTGATAATTCTATTGATGAATCATTGGCAGGATACTGTACCGAAATAAGAGTAAAGGTTAATACAGACCATAGTATTACAGTAGAAGATAATGGACGTGGTATTCCTGTTGATATAAAACCTGAATCAGGTAAGTCTGCTTTAGAAATTGTTCATACTGTTCTTCACGCAGGCGGCAAATTCGGTGATGGAGGTTATAAAGTATCAGGCGGACTTCACGGTGTTGGTGCGTCTGTTGTAAACGCTCTTTCAGAGAAAATGGTAGTTGAAGTATCAAGAAATGGCGGAGTATATAAGCAAGAATACTTTAGAGGTGAACCTTCAGCACCTGTTGAAAGAATTAGAGATACTGATAAAACAGGTACAAAATCAAGATTTTGGCCTGATCCAGAAATTTTTCAAGAAACTATTGAAGTTGATAAAGATGTTATTGCAAACAGACTTCGCGAAATGGCATTTTTAAATAAAGGGTTAAAGATTATTTTTATAGACGGAAAAACAAATGAAGAAGAAGTTTTTCACTATGAAGGCGGTATTGCTGAATATGTTTTGTTCTTAAATAAAAATAAAACAGCTTTATTTGAAGAACCAATTTATATAGACAAAATGGTAGATGATATGCGTGTAGAAGTTGCAATGCAATACACTGATGCATATAATGAAAGTATTTTATCATTTGCAAATAATATTAATACTCATAGCGGTGGTACTCACCTTACAGGTTTTAGAAACGGTATTACTCGCGTATTAAATGATTATGCAAGAAAAAATAATATACTTAAAGATTCTGATCAAAATTTAACAGGTGATGATGTTAGAGAAGGTTTGACAGCTATTGTTAGTGTTAAACTTCCAAACCCTGAGTTTGAAGGTCAAACAAAAGAAAAACTCGGAAGTCAAGAAGCCATGGGTGCTGTTCAAGATTCAATTAGGGATAAATTCCAAGAATGGCTTGAATTTAATCCTAAAATTGCAAGAACAATTATAGAAAAAACACTTCAAGCGCAAAGAGCAAGAGAAGCTGCAAGAAAAGCAAGAGAGTTAACAAGAAGAAAAACCGTTCTTGAAAATTCAACTCTTCCGGGCAAACTTGCTGATTGTTCGAATAGAGAACCTGAAAAGTGTGAAATATTCCTTGTTGAAGGTGATTCGGCAGGTGGTTCTGCAAAACAAGGCAGAAACAGAATGTTTCAGGCAATTTTACCTTTAAGAGGTAAGATTTTGAATGTTGAAAAAGCCAGACTAGATAAAATTTATGCAAATAACGAAATTCAATCTATGGTTCAGGCCTTTGGCGTAACAATTAGCAGAAATCCTGAAGAAGTAAATATAGAAAAATTAAGATACCATAAAATTATTATTATGACAGATGCTGATGTTGATGGCGCTCATATCAGAACATTAATGCTTACATTCTTCTTCAGGTATTGTAAACCATTGATTGAGCAAGGCTATGTATATATTGCGCAGCCACCTTTATACAAAATTACACAAGGTAAGACAAGCGAATATTTGTTTGATGAAAAAGCTTTGGATAAAATGCTTAAAGAACGCGGCATAAAATCAGTTTGTTTGTCGGATAAAACAAAATCAAAATCTGCTCAAGGTGAAGAATTATTAAAACTTATATCGAATATGTCAGCTTATTATAATTCTTATAATAATCCTATTTTGGGTAGAATTCCTGCTGTAATGTTAAGAGGTATGGTTCGTGCCGATATTAAAGAAACCGATTTTGACGATCAAGCAAAAATGAATGAACATTTAGAATATTTATCTCATTATTTGATTGATCACGCTGAAAATTACAATATTGCAGAGGCAAAAGATTATAAACTAGAATTAAAATATAATGCAGAAAATGCAAAATATAATATAAAAATGCAACTTGCCGATGATGATTTTGTATTAATTACTCCAAGTATTGTTAAAAGTAATGAATACAAACGTTTGAAAGCCGCATATCCTTTAATCAGAGAATATTTGATTGAAGAAGAAGATGAATTATTGTTAGAAACTGATACGGAAACAGTTACAATAAAATCGTTTGAGCAGTTACATAAAATATTGGATGATAGAGGTTCTAAAGGATTACAAATTCAAAGATTTAAAGGTCTTGGTGAGATGATGCCTCAACAGCTTTGGGAAACAACTATGGATCCATCTACAAGAACATTATTAAAAGTTAATCTTGAAGATGCAATGTTATGTGACCAATTGTTTGATATATTAATGGGTGACAAAGTTGAACCTCGCAGAGATTTTATTCAAGCCCATGCAGTATATGCAACAAATATTGATGCTTAGTAAGTTATAGTAAAAAATAAAAAGGAAAAATGTATGAAAAAAGAATTAATATTTTTAGGACCACCAGCTTGCGGTAAAGGTACACAAACAAGTAAATTAGCAGAATATTTAAAATTTCCGCATGTTGATACGGGTTCACTTTTGAGAGCTGCTGTTAAAAATAAAACTCCTGAAGGTATTACAGCAGAAGGTTATATGTCAAAAGGTCAATTAGTACCTGTTGAAGTTGTTGCAGCTATAATAAAGCGCAGATTGTCTGAACCTGATTGCAAAAACGGGTATGTTTTAGATGGTTTTCCAAGAAGTGTCGAACAAGCTGGCATGTTAGAAGAAATTAATAAAGAAGTAGATAATGAGGATTCTGAATTCAGAGCTGTTTATTTTGATATTGATACAGAATTATTGATTGAAAGAATAGTTAACAGAAAATCTTGTCCAAAATGCGGCGAAATTTATAATATGAAATTTAAAGCACCAAAAGATGGTGTGCATTGTGACAAATGTGGCGAAGAATTGACACAAAGAAAAGATGACACAGAGGAAATTGCACGTGCAAGATTTGAAACATATTACAAAGAAACTGCGCCATTGACAGAATATTATGAACAAAAAGGTGTTTTAAGAAAGATAGATGCAAACGGTTCAATAGATGAAGTTTGGGAACGACTGTTGAAAGCCGTAAATGATTAGTATCTAAAAAGAGTCTTTAAGACTCTTTTTTAATTTGAAAGCAGGTGTTTATGATAAATAAAAAATCAAGAGATGAAATAAAGAGAATGAAACATGCAGGACACATTGTAGCGCTTGTTCATAAAGCAATGAAGGAAAATATTCGTCCTGGTTTGAGTACAAAAGATTTAGATGATATTGCAATGGATGTAATAAAATCTAATAGGGCAGTACCGACATTTTTAGGTTACAATGGTTTTCCTGCAAGTATATGTACGTCGATTAATGAAAACGTAGTACACGGAATTCCTTCAAAAGATGTTATCTTAAATGAGGGTGATATTATAAGTGTTGATGTCGGTGCAACGTATGGCGGTATGGTTGGTGATAGTGCTTGGACGTATCCTGTTGGAGAGATTTCCCAAGATTGGCAAAAGTTATTAAAAGTAACTGAAGAAGCTTTATATGCAGGTATAAAACAAATGCGTGCGGGTAATGTTTTAGATGATATTTCAGGCGCAATTGAGGCAGTTGCAAATAGAGAAAATTATGGAATAGTTCGTCAATATGGCGGTCATGGTGTTGGACATGTAATGCATGAAGAACCTTTTTTATATAATTATAGTGTTGGCGATAAAACTTTAATTAAATCAGGTTATGTAATTGCAATTGAACCTATGATTAATTTAGGATGCGATGAAGTTGAATCATTAGCTGATGGTTGGACGGTACAAACATTGGATAGAAAACCTTCTGCTCACTTTGAACATACTGTTCTTGCTACTGACGGTGAACCGGAATTAATGACTATTATTAGAGAAGAATTCCTATAAATTAATGCAAAATAGACTATATGCATGAGTTAGAATATTGCAAAATATAGTTTAATATATATGCAATAGAATATGGAGTAAATCATGGATATATTTGCAATAGTAGGTTTATTTTTCGGTATAACCTTTATACTTATAGGACAAGCAATGGAAGGCGGTAATTTAGGTCAATTGCTTCAAATTACAGCTGCGTTTATTGTATTTGGCGGTACAGGTGGAGCTGTTATTTTGAGTTTTCCACCAAATGTTTTGAAAAAAGCCATAATGTTAATAAAGGATGTTTTTATTCCTCCTGTTGTAGATATGGACGGTTTAATTGCGGAAATTGTAAAATTTGCACAAAAAGCAAGACGTGAAGGGCTTATTGTTTTGGAAAAAGAAGCCAAAACAGCTTCTGATGCCCTACTAACAATGGGTTTAGAAGCTGTTGCCGATGGTGCTGATCCTACATTAGTTCAAAGTATGTTAGAAAATCAAATTGGTCAGCAGGAAATAGAAGTTCATACGGCAGCAAAAGTATTTGAATCCGCAGGCGGATATTCTCCTACATTAGGTATTATCGGTGCTGTTATGGGTTTAATCCAAGTAATGCAGAATTTATCTGATCCGTCTGCTCTTGGTGCAGGTATTGCAGTTGCGTTTGTTGCTACAATTTATGGCTTGTTTGCTGCAAACTTGCTTTTAATTCCTTTAGGAACACGTATTAAATTAAACTATGGTAAAGTTTTTTTAGCAAAAGAAGTTATGTTGGAAGGTATATTAGCAATTCAAGCCGGTGAATCTCCAGCATTAATCGAACGTAAATTGCGTTCATTTATTATTGATAAAACAGAAGGTAAGACAGAAGAATAGTAAAAAGTTATGGCAAAAAAGAAACCACCTGAAGAACATGAAAATCTTGAAAGATGGCTCGTTTCATACGGGGACTTTATTACGCTCCTGTTTGCAACTTTCGTTGTTCTTTATGCTTTATCGCAAATTGATATATCTGAATTCGGAAAACTTGAAGATGGAATGAAAAAGGCTTTTAATGCACCAAGTCTTTTAGAGGGGTCTGATTCGCTTTTAGACGGAAAAGACAGTATTCTTGATGCAAGTTCAGCAGATTCTGTTATTGCTCCGCTAATGTTGGAATATGTGAGCCAAAAATATGAAGAAAAATCTTTCAAAGATATAAAAGAGTCTATTGAACAAATGAAAGGTAATGGTGATTTACAGGGAGTAGATGCAAAGATTACTGATGCCGGTCTTTTAATAACATTTAAAGATGATTTTTTATTTTATTCCGCATCTGCAAATTTAACCGAAAAAGCTATGAAAACACTTGATAATATTGGGGTGTTGATTGGTGAAAAATTTGCTCTTCACTATATTCGCGTTGAAGGTCACACTGATAATCTTCCTATTAACAGTTTCATTTTTCCTTCGAACTGGGAACTTTCATCAGCCCGTTCAGGTGCAATTATAAGATATTTAATTCAAAGATTTAATTTTATGCCTAATATATTTACATCTGTTGGTTATGGTGATACAAGACCTTTGGTTGATAACAAAACTCAGGAAAATAGAGCTAAAAACAGACGAGTTGAAATTTTAATATTAAAAAATAAGTTTAAAGGTTTAGAACATCCGTCAACAAGTATCCTAACACAATCAAAAGAAGTTCAAGAAAGTTTTCAAAAGCAAAGAGTTGAAACTATACAGCGAATTAAAAATGAATCTCCAGAGTTGAAAAGATTAAAAACAAATAAAGATTACGACTATTCCGAAAAAAATAGTGCAAATACAGAAAATCAAGCACAAAGTTCAAAATCAGAGCAGACTGGTGACGAAAAGACCTTATCAATAAGAAATAAAACTTTGTATGAACAAGTTGATAAATTGCCGGAAAATACTGTAAAATACCAAAATGAAGATGATAATTGGCTTGGTAATACAAAAAACGATAAAATATTACAAAAAGACATCAATAAACAATTTGATATGATAGGACAATAAATATGGAATATTATATGGGTATTTCCATGTCTATGGCATCAACAACAGATACAGGTGTTGCGGTTATAGATAGTTTTGGAAAAATTATTTTAATAGATAAATTGTTTACCATGAAAGATATTCAGTTTTTTATGGACAACTATTCATCTTTAAAACAGTCACATATAGCTGTTTCTTTACCTTGGGATAACTCAATGTTAGAGGGTAAATGGAGAGTTCTTTCAAAGCCATATCAAATGGTTAGGTCTAATGAAAATTTGTTGAATAGAGATAATTGGACTCAAAGATATTCCACAAGAGGTTGCGAATATTACAAATCTTTACTGGATAAAGGTATTGATATATGCAGATTTGAACTTTATTTAACCAGACAAAAATTGAGCTTGAGTTCATACTATAAAGAAAGAACACCTGCTGATTGCAAGTTTCTTCAAAATGCATTGAAAACAGAATATCAGTTTGAAGATATTCCTCCGAATATGATGCCAATGGCACAGTTAGAAGCTCTTGTCGGGGCATTAATTATGCGTGAAAGGGCAAATAATCCTAAAAATATAAAAAAAATATTTGAATTTCATGGGATAGATGTAATAAATATAGAAGAAAAGATTGTAACAAAAAATTAACATGCTTGAAAATACTATCAATTTTTGACATTTAAGACATTTTAAATACATGTAGTGTAATAAAGGAAAGGTTATAATGTCTTTAATTAGTAATCCTGTGGGAGCTGCAAAAATTTTGCCGCCTCCAATGCAGCCAATGATGCCTGTAACTATAAAAATTGATATACTACCAAATTATCCAATGCAAGCATCTCAAGAGCAAGTTCCGGGAGTTATATATAATATACCTCAAACTTCTTTGTATGAACCAAATACAAAGAAAGCTGAGGAAAATAATAATGCTTTAAAGACAGAAAAAAATGATAACACAGAAAGCAAAAAAGACGATAAAACTGTAGAAGCTACAATGTCAAAAATTCTTGCAGCTCAAAACGGTGTAAAAATAGAAAAAACTGTTGAAAAAGAAAATGTAAAAGCAGAAGATAAAAAAGATGTTCCTCACAACAAACCTGAAATTGTAAAACCTGAAGTTATGAAAACAGGGATTGATTTAGATGGTTTGATGTCAATTTTAGACAGCAAAGACTATGAAGAACAAGCTGATGCAATGGAAGCTATGGCCGAGGTCACTTTGTATGCTCCTGAAAAAGCAGGTGAATTATTAGACAATAAAGTTGTTGATAAATTGACCGAAATAATGGAAAAAGATACTTCAAAGCTTGAAGGTAAAGATAAACAATTAGCAGATAGAAATAAAGAATATGCAATGTTTACTACTGCAACATTACAAAATTTATTTACAAATGAAGTAAAGAAAATGGGTAATGTTGATGTACCAGCAAAAGATTTAATTGGTATGCAAAGTATAGTAAAAAATCTTGCAACAAATCCTAATGAAAGTGTGAGAGAAGCTGCTGTTGCTTCTATTGGGTATGCTGCAAATTCTGCAAATAAAAAAGATATGAAAGGTTTATTAACTGCTGCAGCAAATGATGTTAGCTCTGTTGTTAGGGCTCAAGCAAATAAACAACTTGCAAAAGTTTCAGAATAGTATTATGTAAATATAAAGATAATACGACTTATTTATTAAGTCGTATTATTTTTTTGTCTTTTTTTGTCGAAGGTTGATTGCTTTTTGGGTTAGAAAAAATACTTTTTTTTATATTTTTATCTTTATTTTTGATTATTTCTTGCTTTTGATTATTTTTTAAATCTTCTATTGCGCAAGCTCCACCTGTAATAGAGCATGCTGCAAATGAGGAAGGAGCACTAAAAGCTGTGATTATAGTTAAAATTAATATCTTTTTCATACATTATACAGTATAAATTTGTTTTTATACTAATTCATTATCCGAAAGTAGAGATTTTGCAAATTCAATTGCCGAGTCGGATACCTCTCCTGATGCAAGGCTTGCTATTGCAGTGATTTTTTCTTCTTTGTTTAGTGATTTTATGTTTATTAATGTTTCTTTTCCTTGTTTTTTGCTTACTAAGAAATGTTTATTGGATTTTGCCGCAATAATGGCTTGGTGTGTGATTAATATGATTTGACGATATTTCGCTAGTTCTGAAATTTCATCTGCAACACTTTGAGCAGCTTTTCCTGAAATACCTGTATCAATTTCATCGAAGATTACTGTATCTATGTCATCTGATTTTGCAAAAATAGTTTTTATTGCAAGCATAATTCTTGAAATTTCTCCTCCTGAAGCAGTTTTTGCAAGAGGAGCTAAGTCTTGTGAAATATTTGTCGATATATAAAATTCTACATCATCTATACCGTTTTGATGTAATTCAGTTTTATTTATTCTGATTTCAAAACGTGATTTTGCAAGTTCCAGTTTTTCAAGTTCATCTACAATCAATCCTGATAGCACTTGTGCATAATTTTTTCTGTGTTCTGATATTTCGTTTGCTAGTTTGTTTAAATCTAATAATATATTGTTTATTTTTGATTCTAATTCTTCTATATGTTTAGACGAAAATTCTATTTCGTTAAATTCGTTTGATAATTTATCATAAGTTTTTAAAATTTCATCAAGTGTTGAACCATATTTTCGTTTCAGTTTATCGAATAAATATAAGCGTTCTTGAATTTCATTTAATCTTTCCGTGTTATTATCAATTGATTGAGTATAGTTCCTTAAATTATGAGAAAGTTCTCTTGCAAGTTCAGTTATTTCAATTAAGCTTGATTCAATATTTTCAAGATTGTTATCAATGCTTGCAGCTCTTGATATATCTGATTTTATTTGTAATATTGCTTCTGTAACAGAACCTTCATCACCATTTAAAGTTTGGTATGCGCAATAGGTTAATTCTTTTAATTTTTCGGCATTTTCCAAAATTTTTAATTCTGCTTTTAAGTTGTTTTCTTCATTAACATCTTCTATTTTAGCTTCTTCGATTTCATTTATTTGAAATTTTAAAAAATCTAATTGAGATTCTGTTTTGTTCGCATTATTTTGGGCCTTTTCAAGTTCTTTTGAAAGTTCAAGATATTGTTTGTACAAATTTTGATATTCTTCAAGTTTTGCGCCATAAACATCTTTTGCATAATTATCTAATAATATGATATGAGATTTTGGCTGTAAGAATGAATATGTTTGGTGTTGTGAGTGAATATCCAATAAAATATCTTTTATTTCTTTAATTAAGGATTGATTTACAAGAGTTCCATTAATTCTGCTTCTTGATGAAGTTTGTGTAATTTCTCGTGATAAAATTATTTCATCTTCAATATCAATGTCATTTTCTTTAAATAATTCTATTAATTTATAATTTTCTGAAGAAATAAAAAGTTCTATTAATGCTTTATCAGAACCTTTTTTTATTACTTCACCTGAAATTTTTGCTCCAAAAGCTATATCAATAGCATTGATTAAAATACTTTTGCCTGCACCTGTTTCTCCGGTAATTACATTTAAACCGTCAGAAAAATCTACGATTAATTCATCAATAAGTATATAATTTTTTATGTGAACTGTTTTTATCATAAGTTTTTTGGTGAAACACCCCAATTTAATTTATCTCTAAGTACCGAATAAAAAATATCATCTTCTAATAAGGCTAAATGTGCATTGTATGGAGATTTTTCAATAGAAATAATCTTTTCGGTTTCGATATTTTCAGAGCCGTCAATTATAAGATTAAATGCATTAACATCATCTTCAAAAGAAGTTATAGTAATTTTTTCGTAAGATGGAACAACGATAGGTCTTGCTGTAAGCGTATGTGGGCATATTGGTACGAGAACAAATGCTTCCAAGTTTGGATTTAAAACAGGACCGCCTGCTGATAATCCATAGGCTGTTGAACCTGTCGGTGTGGATATAATTAGTCCGTCGGCAATGTAATCACATACAAATTTATCATTAATTTTTAGAACAAATTTTGCTGAACGGGTTTTAGAAATACCTTTTATTACAAAATCGTTTAATGCTGTGTAGTTTTCAGATTTAAGCATTAAACGTTTTTCAATATGAAATTTATTTTCATATATACAATCAATTGCATATTGGATTTTGTTTGAATTAACTTGAGATAAAAAACCGAGTCTTCCCAAATTTATACCTAAAACAGGAGTTTGTGACATTCCAAAAAATTTTGCAACGTGTAAGATTGTTCCGTCGCCGCCAACTGCAAATACGAAATCAAAGCCGTATTTTAGTTCTTTAAGTTCTAAAACTTCCGGATTTGCTCCTTTATCTATAAGGGATTGTTCCAATATCTGTAATACTGGGTATGGATTTTTTACACTTTCGTTAAATACAACTGCTATTTTTTTAGAATTAAAGTCCATATTATCCATAAGACAATTCTACTCGTTAAAATATTTTAAACAAGTCTAAAAAATAAAAATGGTTGATTTTCAACCATTTTTATTTTTTTTAGTACATTCCAATAATATTTTTTACATCGTTTAATATTTTTTTTGAAACAGCTCTTGATTTTTCAGTTCCTAATTCAAGTATTTTTTTAACTTCTTCTATATGATTTTCGTAATATTTTCGTTTTTCTCTAATTTCTTTAAAATGTTCGTTGACTTTTGTTGCTAATTGCCGTTTGCAATCAGCACATCCTCTTTGTCCTGCTTTACATTCTGTTTCAACTTCTTCAATTTCAGCTTCAGAACCAAAAATTTGCCAATATTTAAATGCGACTTCACACTTGTCGGGATGTCCCGGATCATTTTTTCTTGCTCTTGAGCGGTCTGTTATACATTGCATAATTTTTTTTGTTGTTGTTTCTTCATCATCTGAAATTTTAATATCATTATTAAATGATTTTCCCATTTTTGCGCCATCAACACCGCATAGTAGTGAACAATTATTTAATTTTGGCTCAGGTTCAATGAAATAATCTGTATTATAGATATTATTAAATCTTCTAACCATATCACGAGTTAATTCTACGTGCGCAACTTGGTCTATGCCAACAGGAACATAGTGAGCATTTACTGCCATAATATCTGCGCTCATAAGGACAGGATAGCCCATTAAACCAAATCCAATTTGAGAATTTTGACCTTCTTTATTTTTTAATATTTTAGCCATATCTTTTAATGTTGGATCTCGTTCTACCCAATTTTGCGGAGTTACCATGCCTAAATAGATATTTAGTTCTGCAATTTCAGGTATGGTAGATTGAACAAATACAGTTGCTTTTTCAGGATTAATTCCGCAAGCAAGCCAATCAATGACGACATTTAGTACATTTTCCTTTAAATTTTCCGTTTTGTCGTAATTTGTTGTAAGTGCATGCCAATCTGCAACTGAAAAATAACATTCATAATCGTTTTGTAAATTAACCCAATTGGATATAACTCCCATATAGTGACCAAGATGTAACTTTCCTGTTGGTCGCATTCCTGACATAATTCTTTTCTTTTGTTCCATATTTGCCTCCAAAGATATACTATCAATAAAATTAAAGGTTTTCAATAAAATCTGAAATTTTTTTAATACACCATTTTGATTCCCAATGGCTTCCTCGTTCAGCTAAAAATAATTGTGCTTTTAATTTCTTTTCGTATAGCTCTCTTGAATTTTTTGATGGTGCTATTCTATCAGTTTTAGAATGCGCCAATAATATAGGACATCTTACTTTTGATATTTTATTTATATTGTCAAATTTTTGTATAAATTCAATATTTTTAAAATTTTGTTTTATAGATTTTCTAATCCAAGAAATTTTTATGTGTCTTACATAAAATTTCATAACATCATTTGCTGCAGATTTTATATCCTTAATTGGTGATTGTAATATGAGAGCTTTAACTTTATTGGTTACAGCTGTTTGCATTGCTACCGCAGTTCCAAGCGAATGTCCCCATAAAATTATATCTTTTGTTTTAACCCCTAATTGATTTAATTTATTAATTGCAGCTTGAGCATCATTATAAACTCCTTGTTCTGATGGTAATCCCCAAGCTCTGTAATGTCCCCGATATGACAACATGAAAATGCCATAACCGTTTCTGTATGCAAACTCAGCTATGTCTTGATGATATAATATGGATTCTGCTTGCCCGTGAAAATATAAAATGGTTGGTTTTTTGTTAACAGGCGGAATAAACCAAGCAAATAGCCTTGCCCCGTCAGTGGATGCAAATCGAATGGTTTTAAATTTTTTTAGAAGATTTCTTTTTACTCTTGTTGCTCTTAATTTTGCAGGCTGAAAAATTAAATAATTCTCAATACCCATTCTAAACCAACGGCTAAACTTGGATTTACCCATAAACAGCGGATAAATCATTACATAAAAAGCTTTTTTAAATAATAGTAAATAGTATAAAAACTTTCGCATTACAGCTTATTATACCACTTTATATATCAAAATATCAATTATTAAGAATGCTAAATTTTTAAATAAATAAAAATCAGGAAATAATTAAATATTATAAAAGGCGATTTGCTTAAGCAAATCGCCTTTTATTGTTTTGTAACAATAACTAAAGATTATAATTTTTCTGCAACCATTAATGTAGTTTCAGCTAATCTTGTTGAGTATCCCATTTCATTATCGTACCAAGAAATAATCTTAACTTGGTTTCCGCCCATTACACGAGTTAATAAAGCATCAACTGTTGAAGATTGAGATGTTCCAACGTAGTCAGAAGAAACAAGAGGTTCTTCTGTATAGCATAATACGTGACCATCAGCACCTTCTTTTAATGCTGCATTAACTTCTTCTACTGTAACGTCTTTTGATAATTCAAATACAACGTCAACTAAAGATACGTCAGGAGTTGGAACACGCATAGCGAAACCATCCAATTTACCTTTTAATTGAGGTAATACTAAAGCAACAGCTTTAGCTGCACCTGTTTTTGTAGGAACAATGTTTAATGCGCCTGCTCTTGCACGACGTGGATCTTTGTGACCAGCGTCTAGGATTCTTTGGTCACCAGTGTATGAGTGAACTGTTGTCATTAAACCTTTAACAATACCGAATTTTTCATCAATAACTTTAGCAACAGGAGCTAAGCAGTTTGTTGTACAAGAAGCCATTGAAATTACGTTATGTTTTGCAGGATCATATTCTTTATCGTTTACACCTAAAACGATTGTTTTATCTTCATTTGTTGCTGGTGCAGAAATGATAACTTTTTTAGCGCCTGCTGTGATGTGAGCTTTTGCTTTTTCAGCATCTGTGAAGAAACCTGTTGATTCAACAACAACTTCTACACCTAAGTCTTTCCAAGGTAATTGAGCAGGATCTTTTTCTGCAAAGAATTTGATTTTTTTACCGTTAACGATGATGCCTTCTTCATAAGCTTCAACTTCACCGTCAAATTTGCCCATTACAGAGTCATATTTGAAAATACGAGCTGCATCTTCAGGTTTTAAACCTGGATCGTTGATTGCTACATAATTAATTTTATCAAAGATACCTTCTCTGATAGCTGCTCTTAATGTGTTTCTACCGATTCTTCCGAATCCGTTAATTGCTACGTTTACCATATTCTTTATCTCCTTCTATATGTATCATTAACAGTCTAGTTATATATCAAACATACATAATGTGCAAGCATATTAATTATTTCTTAATTATTTAATATATTTCTTACATAATAATTTTCATCTGTTTTAAGTTTTATTTTAATAGTTTCTAAATCGTTATCTAATGGAATTTTATTTAAAATTTTTGCGCATTTTTCCCTAACGGTGTATTCTTGAAGTTCCGAACATTTTTTTATAACCGTTTTTAATTCATTTCTATCTGCAAAGTTATAAAAAATAATCAGAGCTTCAAGACACCAATATATTTTAAATATTTGTTTATTAATTTTATATTTTTTATCTTTGAATGTAAATTTAGAAATTTCTTCAAGTGCTTCAAATATAATATTAATCATAGATTGAGTATAAAATAGTGCAAAGTCTTTATTTTTAATAAGATTGTAGGCTGCACTAATTGCTAAACGACATACATTTCCATCAATATCAATAGTTGCATTAGAAAAGATATTGTAATTTATTTTATCAAAAAATAATTCAGGTGATTTTTCGGTCAGTTCAGAAATTTTAAGAGCTGCGGCTTCTCTAATTTTTCCGTCAATTCCGACTAAATTTGACATTAATATGTTAGCTTCTTCATTTGATTTTACGCATTGTAAATTAAGTGCTGCGTGTTGTCGTTCAATTAGGTTGCCATTTTTTAAAAAGCGAATTAATTCTTCGTGAGAAAAATTTTTCTCACATAAATTCAAAACTTCGTTAAAATATTCGTTTTGTTTTTGCATAAAAGAATTATAGCATAACAGATGTGCTGCTAAAAATAAAAATATAGTATTTTTGTACGATAAAAATAAAAAATAGCGCGTATATACTGTACATAGAAAAGGGGAGGTACAAATGGGACTATTAAATGTATTTAAAGAAATTATGTCAATAAAAAATGAAGATACAATGCGTGTAGGTTTGTCGAGTTTTAAAACGAATACAAAAACAATAGAAAATGCGACAGCACACATGCCATCAATAAGAAGTAAAGATATAAAACTATCTGATTTGATGCGTAGAACAAATGTATATTAATTATTAGAAGAGAGAGTGAAAAGCAAATAGGCTTAAAATGAATTGAAACCCTAAAACGGAATTTTATTCTATTTTAGGGTTTTTGTTCTTAAAAATAAAAAGTACGATTATATATTCAAATTATATAAAGCCTCCTCATAAATTTTCAGTCTAAACAGTTCATCTTCTTTGAAACCCACATTAATAGCTTCTTGCTGCCAATTTAACATTGCGTACTTAAATTGCTCAAGTATTTCAATTATATCATTTTTCGAAATAAAGTATAAATTAGCATTATCTATTAAATTTTGTATAACTTGCCTTCTAAATGCAAGTTTTTCTGGGTAAAGTTCTTCAAGTTGTTCTTTTGTATAGTAACGTCTATATCCACAATTTATATCAAACTCAGGAGATAAATTCCAACCATTCTGAGTATCAAATAAAAAAGCTGTATTAGCAAAAAGATCTTTCAAATTTCCAACAACCGTTCGAAACAATTTTCTTTTAAACATTTCTTTTAAATTATATTTATAATTGTCTTTACATATGTTTTTAATAATCTTTGTTATTTTTATATCATTATCATAAATACTTCTTCTTTTTGTAAAATCAGTAAAATACATAAAAGGAATTCTTTTATTTTCTATTCTATCAAACCGTTCTACTAAAATATATTTCTCGTTATTTTTAGTTTTCCTAATTGAATAATTTTGAACATTTATCCCTGTTTTTTTATCAAGATTTAATGCCAAAATTTCTCTTTTCATTTCATTAAAATCATTTTTAAATATAGATGATAACTTGGCAATACATAAATTTCCACTTTCATTATATATATTAAATTTTGGCTGAAATCCATTTAAACTGGAAGCACAAGCCACAAATTGTTCCAACTCTTGTGAAGTTTCGGTATTATTTTTTATTTTATTTATTATATTTATGATATTACTAATATCATCTATTTTTGGAATCAAAGACGGACTCATACATTTACAAAAATCACCATCTATTTCAGATTTAAGTCTTATTGAACCACATCTTGTAAAATCATTCTGATTTAACATATTAACAGTATATGGTATTATCTTATACTTATCATGTCGATATGCAAATTTTGCACCTTCTGATGTTTCTGTTTTAAACCAGTTATACAAACGTTCTAAATTTGTAGCATTACGCCCTATAAGATTATTTTTTATTGCATATATAATATAAAACTCATAAAAATAATCTATTTCATTTGTGTAACAATATCTAATAAAATTCAAAAAGTTAACTCGTATTGAAACTCTTGTAACCTTTTTCCGTAGTGGTAATTCTGAATTTAGAGAATATGCATAAGGATAATTAAGCCATTCATCGGAATATTTAAATGTAAAATAAGGATCAATAGCATTTGTGTAAAAATGAATTACTCCTACTAAATAATCGACATTATCTATGCTATTGTACACATAAATTCTATTTCTTTTTTTGTACTTTTTCATCTTATTTCCTCAAGTGAACTAAAAACAACAAAAGACCGCATTTGCGATCTTTTGTTGTTTATCCTGTTTGACAATATGTAAAACTTTTTTGAATATTTGCATCCAGAATACCCTTCACCGAGTTGTAATCGTTTGTTAGTGCTGAATATTCTGTATTTAACTTAGTCAATTCATTATCCAACATTTTTTCTTTACGCTGAATTTTTTTCATTTCCTGATTGTAGTAAGTTTCGGCTTTTGCTCGAGTTTCTTCATCAGGAACTTCTTCATATAAATCAGTATAATGTATATCTTTACCTGCTACTTTATATTCACCGCTTTGGATTTTTTCATCAACATCGCCAGATGCAAATGCCCAACCTCTTGATTTCAACTCATTATATAAGTTTGTGTAATAATCTACTTTTTGAGTACCTTTTGCTATTAAGCTAACTTTTTCTTCTTGTTTAGCCGCACTTAATGCTTTCGCCCAACTTAAACCAGCAGCTTTGTACCCTTGATTTATCCATTCCATCTTCAATCTATCTGTCCAAGCTTTTTCAGGATAACCCTTTTCATTGAATGTAAGTGTTGCTGGATCATCATATTTGAAGGCATTTGCACTATTGTTATTTTCGTACTTACCTGTGGCTGTGTATCTTGTACCACTTCCATAATATTCTGAAACTTTTGACAACATGGTCTTAAATAATCTTTCCATAGAAATACCCATATGATCATTGTCAGCGGAACCTCTTGTTGAAGTTTCCCAAGTATTTACAATATCACTTATAACTGAACTATTTTCATTCCAATCATTAATTGCTTTTATGCAATCTTTTTGATAATCTTTTAGCATAGTCAAAAGTTGTGAATCCTCACCCATGCCCAATGTACTATTTATTTTTTCTGCTATTTTATTAAAAATCTTTTCAAAATTACCTGCAGCTTGACCACTTGGTACGCCTGAGGTATCACCATCAGCTGCAATTTCTACAAACTGACCAGACGTACCACGCAGCATATCCTCAAAGCTCAAGTCAAAATTAGTCGCGTAGTATGTATTAAAACCTGACAATTCATCTCTTGTGATACTACCCATTTTGTGTGCAAATTCATTGAAATATAGACCATGTTCCTTTGATGGAAATTTACCATATTGACCAATAAATTTGTCAACTACGTCATTCCAACCTGTAATATCCTTTACGTCATCTTTTTGCGGAATATTAGTTTCTGCAACCTTTGCTGCTAGCTTTGTTTTTATATCATCAGGTGAATTTATACCATAACTTGATAATTTAGCCGCTGCATCTTCTTTTTTTACATTTGCATCCGTTATACCCAAATCTGAAGCTAGAGAAGTAGTCAAAACAACTTGATTATCTTCATTTGTAACTATACTAATAATATTGTTTGCAGCTGCAGTAATACCCATTAGAGCTTCGTAGGTTACTATAGTTTCATCGCCATTTAACGGTTGTAACTTAGTTGCATTAATCATTTGGTTATATTTTGTCATTACATCGTCTTCGTCACGTGCTAATACCATATTTGCACTTGATATTTTCTGCATGCGAGCACTTACGTCATTTTGACGTGCTGTAATAAATAATAACCTTGCTTGTGATGCTGCTAAACCCATAGACGGCTCCTTTGTTTTTTACATAATATATGTTATCGCTACCTATATTATGAAAAATGTATTACTTTATAACAACCTCGATAAAAAGATTTTAATTGTATGCTCTTATATTATCTCCGTGTTACATGTATATAAAGGCTATTTTTCCATGGAAATTGCCTTTTTTCAGAATAATTATAGCATAAAAATTTACATTTGTTAACATATTTTTGTAAATTATTTTTATCAATTAATCTCATGTGCTTTATTTCCAAAAGCATGTAACCATGCATGTTTTTGGAAATTTTTTATTATGTGTATCTTTTTGTAACAAAAATACTTTCATTTTATAATGAAAGTATTTTTTAATCTGTCTTATTTGTATTTTTATTTTCCAGTCCCATTTGATTACTTACGTTTTGCAGAAACTCTTTTGTCGCTTGAACTGCCAAATCAAACTGTTTTTGTGTTATTTCTGACCAATTCGGTTCATTTTCCCTTGTTATTTTTCCGCGACTTTTTGTCGTACTGAAAGTGTCCATAAACAATTGTTTTGAATTTCTTGGTTTTTGTGTTTTTAAATCTAAATTACTAACAAAATAGTCCGCATTTTTTTCTGCAAAAACTTCGTAATCGTTATGAATTTTTAAATCAAAAGCTTTTCCAAAGGCTGAAGTTTCTTCTATATGCTGTGGTTGGGCTACATCTTGAAGAAAATGGCAAGCTCTTGCTGCGTTTTGGATTGCAGCTTCTTCATCTTCATCTTCAATTGCATTATCCATTATATCTATTTGGTCTTCAAATGCCGCTTTTGCATTATTTCGACCGTTAAAGTCCATAAAACTTACACTGTTATTTGTTTTAAACATTTTACTAAATGCACTTAATAGTCCGCCTGAAACAGGATTATTACCTAATCCGACAAACTGTTCAACAGGTTCTTTTTCAAATTTTTCTTTCGAAAAAGTATCTTCTTTTATTTTTTCTCCAAAATAAAAATGTTTGTTTGCCAAAAAACCTATATCATCGTGGTCAGGGCGCTGAACATAATCTTCAAGCGTATCTTTATATTTTGCAAATTGAGGCATATCTTTTATTGCTGCCGACATAATTTTTTTATGTGTTTCGCAACTCCATCCAAAATTTACGTTATTGTTGCCTTGAATTTTCAAGTACACACCTCCACATTTCCATGAAGTATTATAAAATAAAAAAATTGCTATTTAATTTTTTATTTTTAACGATTATTAACATTTTTTATTTTATTTACAAGTAATATTTGATACTCCGTCAAGAATTGTTTTTCCATCAGGACATTTACCTTCACTATTAAGTTTTAAATAATCCATGTTACCGTGTTGTATTATCCAAATGGCACACACAGAAGAATAACTAAGACTGTCTATATTTGGATTATTTGGAACTCGATTACTTGCCCAGGTAGAGAATCTTATTCCACTTTTAGGATAAGCATAAAATGTAAAATAATCTATGCAATTTTTTCCTGCGCCTTTATTTGGACCATCTATATCTATACGAAATATAGCAAGATTCTCATCAGCATCCATATCTACAAATGTATAAATACGCATGAATACTAAAAAGGCAATTTTTAATTTAAAAAATACTTTATATAAATAAGGAAAATTATATTTTCTTATATTTATCATTGAATATTTCTTAACGTATTGTGCAAAGCATTGCTAAATGTGGCACTATGGTCTTTTGTTAAGAAATATTAATCAAGTTGGAACAAAAAAAGCAATTTTTTTTACAAAATTAACTTTATAAAAGTACGAGAGCAAGAGAGGATTTCAAAACAAGATGTCAATGTTATTTTCACAAGTTGCAGCAGACGCTTACAAAACATCTTCTCAAGCTATCAACGCTGAAGCTAGAAAAGACGTAAGAGCTAAATCTTTAAAAGGTATTATGAAAGAATCTTTCTTCCACGGTGCTTCTTTTATGGGTTCTAACTTCATC
>DJYG01000041.1 GCA_002450015.1 Cyanobacteria bacterium UBA6984
ATTAATGAATGGAAATCGGGTTGTGGTTTTTGTGAAAGAGGATTTTCGGTAGGGTGAAACCCGTAAGGTGTCGGTCGGACGTTTTACCTCTCACAAAAACATTCACTGGATGTTTTTGTTCGGCAGAGTGCCGACACCCCGAATAATCCGATAGCTTTTGCCACCAAAAGTTTCCTCTGTCCGAGTAGGACGATATAAATAAAGAAATAAAGAAAGGAAGTATAACATGCTAAAAAAAATATTATTTAAAGTTCAAAGTTCACTATCATCTCAAATAGCGTTCACTCTTGCCGAAACATTAATTGTAATGGGCATTATTGGTGTTGTTGCAGCATTGACACTTCCAAACTTAAACTCATCAACAGGTGAAAAAGAAAAAGTTGCAAAATTACAAAAGATATATTCAAATTTACAAGATGCTTATGGGCGTGCTACTGCTGTTTACGGACCAATAGATGAATGGTTTGCAAATGATTCATCTGATAGTGCAAAAACAAAACGAATGTCTGAACGCATGCTTGAGTTTATGAAAACAACAAAAACATGGATTGATAGTGATACTTATTGCGCAAATCTTGCTGACGGATCATATATAGATTTTTATTATTATACATATAATGTGTCAAGCCAAGATACATCTTCACCTTTATATAACAAATATATAGGGATTATAATGGTTGATATTGATGGTTTAAATAAGGGACGAAATTATTCAAGTTATGATATGTTCGAATTTTATATAACAAAAGAGGGGATTTATCCAGCTGGAAGTCGATTAGATAATTACGGCAAAGATGATAATGCATTAAAGGAAAATTGTTTTATAAAGGATTCTGCTAGTCTTTATTGCTCAGCTTGGATACTAGAAAATAAAAATATGGATTATCTAAAAGCTACAAAAGGTACTTGTCCTAACGGAACTGTTTTAAACTGGACAAACACAACGTGTAAATAATTATTTTAAAAACATGCAATCGCCATAAGAGTAAAACATATATTTTTCTTTTATGGCTTCTTGATATGCTTTAAAAATAAACTCTTTACCTTCTAATGCACTTACAAGCATTAAAAGAGTTGATTTTGGCAGGTGAAAATTTGTTATCAAGTTATCAACAACTTTAAATTCATATGGTGGGTAAATAAACAACTGTGAAGCTGATTTACAAGCTTTTATTTCTCCAAATTGCTGATATGCTGTTTCAAGTGTTCTTACAGTTGTTGTTCCGACCGCAACAAGTTTTTTCCCTTGTTTTTTTGCATTATTAATTTTATCTGCTGTTTCTTGTGATATTTCAAATTCTTCCGAATCCATTTTGTGGTCTAAAATATTATCGCATTTCACTGGTCTGAATGTTCCAAGTCCAACAGTTAAATTAACATATGCAATTTCAACACCTTTTTGGGCAAGCTTTTCTAATATTTCTTCTGTAAAATGTAAACCTGCTGTCGGCGCAGCAACAGAACCTTCGTTTTTTGCATAAACTGTTTGATAACGCTCGTAATCTAAATTTTTACGTTCGTCATCTGTCATTTTACGCTCAATGTATGGAGGCAGAGGTATATTCCCTACTTTGTCTAAAATTTCATATAAAATACCTTCATAGATTAATTCTATAAGCCACTTGCCTTCTCCAAGATTTTCAATAGCTTTAACACTTAAATCTTCTGATATTTTTACAATGGTATCTTCTTTAATTCGTTTTGAAGGTTTAATTAAAGCTTCCCATTGTTTGTTTCCTTTATCTTTTAGCAAAAATATTTCAATCAAAGCTCCTGTATCTTTGTGTCCAAAGAGTCTTGCCGGAATTACTTTTGTATTATTTAGTACAAGAATACAATTTTCGTCTAAATAGTCAACAATGTCGTAAAAATGCTTGTTTTCAATTTTTTGAGTACATTTATCCAACACCATCATTTTACATTCATCACGTTTTTCACTTGGTGTTTGGGCAATAAGTTCTTCAGGTAGTTCGTAATCAAATTCACTTACAAGCATTTATTCTTTATTCTCAATTTTTTTTGCTTTTGCTACAACACTATCATCAATTTTAGCTTTTTTTAATTCATCTTCTCTTTCAAGTTGTTTGTTTATAACAACTGTTTGAATTACTTGTATAATGTTGCTCGAAATTAAGTATAACAATACACCTGCAGGAATTGGTATGAATACAAATGTTGCGGTTAACATGATTGGCATAAATGTATTCATAGATTTTTGAATTGCTTGTTGTGCAGGATCTTGGTTTTGTGTCTTTGTTGTTGCCATCATAATTTTTTGAGTAGCAAACATTGTCAAACCAAATAATAATATTAATGCTAATACATCTAAGTGTAATGAGCTTTTTACTTCTTTTGTTGGTACATTGGCAACTAATAAGCCTTCTTTTCTTTCAAATGTAATTAATTCAGATTCTTTTGTTTGTAAGTCTGTTACTGTCATTTCAGCTTTTTTAATTTTGTCTAATTGGCTGAATTTTAAGTCTAAATTATCTAAACTTACTTTAAAATCTACCGGTTGTCCAGGAGTTAATTCCCCTTGGATTTCAACGGCTTTATTAGGTTTTGAAACTTTTACATTTTCAAGAACTTCGTCTTTTTCCAAATAAACTTTTGCAGTTTTACCCAACATAAAGCTGTCATATTTTGAAACTCCTAATGTTCCATCATTTGAAATTCCTGCGTTAGTTTTTAATGTTGCATCAAGTCTGTTTATGAATAAAAACTGAGCATCTCCTGCCATTTGTATAAATTGAGGACTCATTAATGCTGAGTATAAAAGAATGAATATTGGCATTTGTATTAATAATGGAAAACATCCTGCCATTGGGTTGAACTTATGTTCTTTATAAAATTCCATCATTTTTTGCTGCATTTGTTGTGGATCGTTTTTGTAACGTTCTTGTATTGCTTTCATTTTTGGTTGTAAAAGCTGCATAGTTCGCATTGAACGTTGTTGTGAAACTCCTAATGGCCACATAGCAAGTCTTACTAAAACTGTAAGTAAAATTATTCCTATACCAAAACCTCCGAAAATCGAAAGTTTTTGTAAAATCGCAATAGTGATAGTTATAAAATCCATAATTTATATCCTCTAATCTTGTGTAAATCTAAAAAAAAGAACCGTCTATAAAGACGGTTCTTTTTAAATGGTCGGGATGACACGGTTCGAACGTGCGACCCCTTCGTCCCAAGCGAAGTGCGCTACCAGCTGCGCTACATCCCGTCATAGTTATTTAGTTGTCAAATACTAGGGACTCGCTTGCCGGTAGCTGCGCTACCATCCTCCACCGCAACAATACTCAATTGTTGCTCCGGAGTCCTTGCTACATCCCGTCATAGTTATTCAGTTGTCAAGTTCTAGGGACTCGCTTGCCGGTAGCTGCGCTACCACCCTCCACCGCAACAATACTCAATTGTTGCTCCGGAGTCCTTGCTACATCCCGTCGCTATTTCTGTAACATTATATTATAATAAAGAAAATTTTTCGTCAAGAGTTATTCTTTTATTACTTCAATTTCTTCATAATCCGTTAAATATGGCATGTGTTCTTCAGTTATTAATTCGCCAGGAAGTAATATTGCTATTCCGGGAGGACATTCGGCAATAACTTCTCCTGAAATTCTACCAATAGAGTTTTCTTTTTTTATTATTTCTTTTTCCATGTAAAATGCTTCTCTAAGATTATATTTTATGTTTGGAATAAGCATTGGCATGTGTTTTTTATTTTCTAAATGGTATATGTCGGAATAATCTGTTTGTGTGATTTTTTCAAGACAATCTGCCAAATATTTTATTTCAGAGCGTTTGTTACCCAAATTTATCAGCATTAAAGCTCCAATATCAGAGGCGCTTTCAACTTCTATATTAAAATCTATTTCTAAAATTGATTCTAATCTTTTTCCAGAAAGCCCATCAATTTTTACAAATACTTTTGTAATATCTGTTTTAAAGCCAAAATCGGCTTTAAGTTGATGTATATTGTGCATTTTATCAATTCTTTTACGCAGGTATTTTGCATTTTTAATAGTTCTTTCTATTTGTTTCTGACCTTTGTCACTAACAAGAAATGCTCTTGCTGCATCAAGACTTGCCAGTAAAATTAATGACGGACTTGTAGTATGCAAAAGTTTTAATGCTCGTTCAATTTTGTTAATATCAAGTTTTGAATTTTTAGCAATATGCAACATTGAGCTTTGACTCATGCTGCCGCCTGTTTTATGTAATGATTGAACAACTGCATCTGCTCCGAGTTGTAATGCAGGTGTCGGAAAAGATTTATTAAAATTCCACAAACTTCCGTGAGCTTCATCTACTATCAAAGGTACATCATATTTTTTGCAGATATCGCTAATAGTTTTTATATCAGAAATAACGCCTTCGTATGTTGGATTTGTAATCCATACAGCACCAACATTTTCGGTTGTTTTTAATAAATTTTCAATTTTTTCAGGATTAATACATCCCCATAGTCCCCAATCTTCAAGTTTTTTCGGAATAAGCCAAACAGGTTCAGCTCCGGATATAATCATGCCTGTTAAAAGTGAACGGTGACAATTTCTATTTGTAATGATTTTTTGTCCCTTTTTGGTAATACCCATTGCAATTGCAAGATTTCCGATTGTAGAGCCGTTTAACAAAAAGAAAGTTCTTTCTGCTCCAAAAGCTTCCGCAGCAAGTTCTTCCGCTCTTGCAATAGCTCCCGTTGGTGGTGTTAGTGTACCTAAGTTATCAAATTCATCTGTGGTATCAACTTTTAATGCTTTTGAACCTATTAAGTTTCTGAAAATTTTTAAAACACCTTGACCTTTTGTATGTCCGGGTATATGAAATTGATATGAAGGTTTATCATAAGCTTCTTGTAGTGCTTCGACAATAGGAACTTCTGTTTTTATTTTCTTAATTTTTTTTTCTTGGGTATCTTTTTTCATTTTTAATCCTTTTGTTAATGAAAAAATACTACAAAAAAAAAAATTTCATTACAATAAGTTTTGTGCAATAATGTATTATAATGAAAAAAAATTTGATTTTAGTGCTGGTATATTTTGTCTTTTTTTCTGTGTCAGAGTGTTTTGCTGATGACGCTGTATATCTTGCCATTCAAGAAACTGAACCTTCTTTTGTTGAAAAAATATTAAGCGATGATAATAAAAAAAATGATGAAGAAAGTGCAGAACAAAGAACTGAAATATTAAATGAAGACTTTATTCCCGAATTGAAGGCAGAAAAATCTGAAAAAGAACCTTTGGCTGCTGAAATAGAATATGATGTTTTATATCAAACTGATTCATTGTTTTCAAAATACGTGACAGCTAATTTTGAAAATGGACCTATTGAAAAAATAACTCCATTTTTTGCGTATCAAGGTCAATTTCGTTTTGATTTTTTAGACTCCGGATATAGTACAAAATTTATAGAACCTACTGCGGAATTAGGTGTTATCGGTAAGTTTAAAAATCAACCGATTGAATATAAGTTTTTGATAAATTTTATGCCTACAAAGGGATATAGCTATCTTCAGTCTATGTTTAAAGATGATTTTATTACCTTAAAATATATACCTCACAATGACATAACAATCGGAAGTTTTAGAACTCCAATAGGTGTAGAAGGCGGTGTTAACGGATATTCTGTACCATTTATTGCGCGCTCTCAAATATCCAGAAATTTTGGTTCTGTAAGGGGTGTCGGTTTTAAAGTAAACGGAAATTACAGCCTTGTAGAATACAATCTTGGGATGACAGGTTCAGGCCGACAATGGAAAAATATGTTTAATGGTGTTGAATTTAACGGATGGGTAAATTTAAAGCCTCTTGGAAAAACTGACGGAAAATATGGCGTTTTAAAAATTGGCGGTGGTCTTAATGCAGGTCATAATGATATAGATTACAATGTTATCGGGGCTTATTTATCATATAAATACAAAAAATTTGCTTTTGAAAGTGAATATGCCGTTTCCCACGGTTCAAACGGTTTATCAGGTTTGACAGATAAAAGAGGACAAGGTGTTTATACTACCTTATCTTACAACATTACAAAGAAATTACAGATTTTGGCACGTTATGATATTTTTGAAAAAGATATGACAAAATCAGGTCAAAAAGATACTGAATATACAGCCGGATTAAATTACTATATAAAAGGCAGTGCGCTGAAATTTATGCTAAATTATGTTTTTTGCCAATCTGATTATAAACCAAATTCAAATAGAATTATTTTAGGTACACAAATTATTCTCTAAAAAATGAAAAAGCATGAGGTGAGAGTGTTATTGGTGTTTACATTTCTTAATAATTGTTTTAAAAATGGCAATTATTTTAAACAAAAATACTTTTTATAAGTACGAGAGATAATTAGAGAGAATTTTATGACACCAATCAGACCACAATTTAACGCAGGCTTATTAGCAATGAATGCATTGCAAGAATTGTCAAAACAAAATACAGTAAGCGGTATGGATGCTAGTGTATTTGGTTCTAACTTAGGTTCATTAAATTCTCAAATGGCAATGATGAATGCTTTCTCTCAATTGCAATCATTTAATTTTTCAATGCCAGCAATGCCAGCAATGCCAGCATTTAATTTTAATTTCTCTTCAATGCCATCATTCAATTTTAATTTTGGTTCATTGTTAACCAGTGGCAGAACATCAAATGTGTCATTAACTTCTGATAAAGCTAAAAATGCAGTTCAATTAGCATTATCACAAGTTGGAGTAAGAGAAGTTGGTACTAACTCAGGTGCTGATGTTACAAAATATAAAAATGGTCGTGCTGATAACAATCCTTGGTGTGCATCATTTGTTTCTTGGTGCTATGGAAGAGGTCAAAACGGAAACAATAGCAAAACTTTCGGTTATACTGCTTCATCCCAAGAAATTAGAAGAAAAGCAGAACAAGCAGGTTTTTACAGAAAAGCAAGTTCTGGTTACACTCCAAAAACAGGTGACGTTGTAGTTTGGAACTACGGCGGAGGTAAAGGTCATGTTGGTATCGTTGCTTCTGTTAATGGAGATGGTTCATTTAAAACTGTTGAAGGTAACTGCAGTGATTCAGTAAGACAAGTTACCCGTCAAAGAAGTGAAGTTGATGGATTTGTTCAAATGAATGAATGGTTACAAGCTTAATTATTATAAAAATAGTGTAGGAAAAGGTAAGGAAAACAATAAAGTGTGTGGGGTTGAATAAAATTTCAACCTCTTTTTATTATATTTCAAAATGCCAAAAAAAAGCCCCACGACTTATTGTGAGGCGATTGAATTAGTGTACATGCATGTTATATCCATGCTTTAGGGCATGGCAACCATGTTTATTTATCTTTACATTTGACGTGAAAACTTTATCAGTGCTACAATTTCGGTATGGAATATATTTGTAAAAATCTACTTACTTCTGACAATATTAATATTGCTTGTAATCATTTTGACTGCGGGCATGATTGTGTGCTTATTATTGCGCACGGGTGGTTTATGAGTAAGGATTCAAATGCATTTATGCAAATGAGTCAAGATTTTTGCAAATATTTTGATGTTATTTCCTTTGATTTCAGAGGTCATTGTAAGAGTTCCGGATTATATACTTTTGGCGCGGAAGAAACAAAAGATTTGGAAACAGTCGTAAATTATGCCTCTGAAAAATACAATACAATTTATATTATGGGATTTTCTTTGGGCTCTTTAATTTCTATAAATTACTGTGCATTGAATAATAAAATAGAAAAATTAATTGTAGTCAGTGCACCTGTAAATTTTGACAAAATTGAAAATAACGTATTGAGTCCAAATGCATTTATTCCTACATTAAAAAAGTTTGAAATAAAACGTTGGACATCAATAAGATTTAAACTACCATTTGCGAAAAAGCCTGAGCCTATTAAATTAGTTAATAAAATTAAGATACCTATATTTTTTATAGCCGGCGAAAAAGATCCTATTATAAAGCAATGGCATAACAAGGAATTGTATGAACATGCAAATAATCCAAAATCTGTACTTGTTTTTAAAAATGGAAAACATGCAGAAGATTTGTATTTAGAAAATAAAGATATTTTTATAAAATCTTGTGTTGATTGGTTAAATTTTGAGGAGAAATATGTCAGAATTTAAGAATAAGTTTGATTTTTACATTAGAGAAAAAACAAAATTTTCACGCAAAAATTATTCACCGAAACCTCAAGATGTATCAGATTTAATTCCTGCATCAGAGTACGATTTAACAATTTTGAGAAAAGATATAACACGTCAAAATTGTTTGGAAAATTTATATATTTTGGATATATTAGATAAATATTTTAAAGTTTATCCTAAAGAAGATTTAAATGTACTCGATATTGGTTCAAAAAATTGGAATTACGCTAAAGGTGAATACATATTTTTTAATCATCGATGTCATCATTTGGAATTAACAGGTGTTGAACTTGATGCTTACAGGTTATGTTGGAATTTGTTCAGCAGGAAAGAAATTGCGCGATATAATATAAAATATTTGCCTTTTACACATTATGTTGCAGATGATTTTTTGAATATTAATAAAAAATTTGATTATATAACATGGTTTTTACCTTTTGTCGGTGAGTACCAACATAAAAAATGGGGCTTGCCAATGTCTTATTTTAAGCCAAAAGAAATGTTATTGCACGCAAAAGAATGTCTTGTTGATGATGGTGCAATGTTTATTGTTAATCAGGGTGAAACAGAATATTGGCTGCAAAAGCAGCTCTGTGAAGATTTAGGTCTATCATATAGAGAAATAGGACTTATCAGAAGTGATTTTTCTCTTTATAAATTACCGCATTATGCATTAATAGTTTTTTGATTTTTTAGTGAATATAAATATAGCTCCTAAAATTATTGTTAAAATAATTGCAATGCTATTTGCATAAACGCTGTTTAATGAAAATCCTATTTTTGCTTGGAGTATGTAACTTAAAACAACAGAGTTCATGAATAAAGCTGGAATAAATGTTACCCAATAATTCTTTTCTTTTAGTGCTAAATAGTAGCTTAGAGTCCACAATACTAAAGTTGATAAAGTTTGATTAGCCCAACCAAAATATTGCCAAAGTGTTGTTAAGTCAAATTTGCTTAAGAATATTCCTAAACCAAGTATGATTGCGCTTAGAGTTAATCTGTTAATAATATGTTTTTGATTGATATTTGCACAATCTGCAATTGTTATTCTAATTGAACGAAAAGCTGTATCTCCAGATGTAATTGACAATATAATTATAGAAAGAACAGTTAAAGTACCTCCAATTTTGCCCAACAGATTTATTGATATATCAGAAACTACACCGCCTTGTCCAAGGTTATTAACAGCGTTTAGTAGTCCTCCTGTTTCTTGATAAAAAGAAATTGACAATGTTGCCCAAATTAAAGCGATGATGCCTTCTGTAACCATTGCTCCATAAAATATTAAACGACCGTATTTTTCGTTAGGCAGACACCTTGACATAATAGGTGATTGTGTAGCGTGAAACCCGCTTATTGCACCACAGGCTACTGTTATAAATAATATAGGAAATATAGATGTATTTTGAGGATGAAGATTATTAAACGTTAAATTAGGGTAAAACGGTTTTCCTGTTAATATTAATGCAATTAGTAATGCGATTGTCATTAAAACGAGAAGTGCTGCAAATATTGGATAAAATTTTCCTATGATTTTATCTATCGGCAATAAAGTTGCCAGAAAATAATAGCCAAAAATTCCTGCAATACATAAAAATAAAGGTATATGTGTAATATTTGATAACATTTTAGCCGGATTAACAGCAAAAACTGTTCCTAATAAAAATAATAAACCAACAAAAAATATAAGAAATATTACTTTAAAATATTTTCCAAAGAGTTCTTCTGTTATGTGTACGATTGATTTTCCATCGTGTCTTACTGAAATCATTCCTGTTAAGTAATCGTGGACGCCACCTGCAAAAATACAGCCAAATACAATCCATAAAAGTGCAACAGGTCCGTATATTGCGCCAAGAATAGCTCCAAAAACAGGTCCTAAACCTGCAATATTTAAAAATTGAATTAAGAATATGCGCCAAAGAGGAAGTTGTACAAAATCAACACCATCATTGTATTTTATGGCAGGTGTTACAAAATTTTCATCTGCACCCCAAATTTTTTCAATAAACTTTGCGTAAGTAAAGTATCCTAATATTAATAAAATTAAAGATGTTAAAAATAAAATCATAATACTAATAATTATGATACAATATTGTAAAAAGGACAAATTTATGAAGAAATTTATTATTTTATTTTTAATACTTGTTGTTATTTCATCTTGCACAGCTTTTGCTGCAAAATATAAAGTTAATACTTCAGGTGTAGTTAAAAACAACGGTAAGGTTGTTTCACCTGTTATTAATACAGCTAATCCTTATAATGTATATAATGCTCAAAATTACGTATCCTCAAATACTGTAAATGCCAATAGTGTAAGTACAATAGAATTAGTCATGGACTATTCAGGAAGCATGTCAAATTGGATTGAACAGGCAAAACAGGCAATGGGGCAAATTATTTCTCAAATTCCATCATCAACGAATGTTGGATTTAGAGTATTCGGACACGATAATTTTGGCGCTAATCCAAATAATAATGCGACTTTAGCAACTGTAAAGAAAGTTGTTAAAAAGAATGGCAAGTATAAAGTTATGACTCAGTCTGATACAACAATTGGTTCAACGTCCGGATATTGTTCAGCAACATCACAGGTTGCTCCAATTATGAAAGCTAATTCCGGTAATATTTTGAACGGTATGAATTCAGTGTCTGTCGGAGGTGCAACTCCTTTGGTATATGCATTAGATAGGGCTGTTAATCAAGATTTTGCCGGATTGGATAAGTCTTATTCAAAGAAAATTGTTCTTGTAACAGATGGAGGAGAAAATTGCGGAGGGGATCCTTGTGCTTTTGCTAAAAAATTAATGAGTCAAAGAAATGATGTACATATAGATGTAGTGTTGGTATCCGGCTGGTTCAGTAAATTATCTTGTCTTGCTGACACAACCGGCGGAAAAATGTACAAAGTTAATAATTTGTCAAATTTTTCGACTGTCTTAACTCAATCTATGACAGCTCCGCCAAAAGAAATTCCAGTGCAAACTCAACAGTATGAGTACCTTGGTAACTAATTTAAGTGTACCTCAAAGCTATTATTGTACATTTTTACGGTAAGTTTTAATGTTTCTTGCTTATACCCTGATGGAGGATTGCTGAACGAGTATGTTTGTTTAAGTGCATTATAAACTGCCTCATTTAAACTATCATTTTCTGATAATTTAACAGGTGCTTTATTTGTTAAAATTCCGTTTCCTGATACTTTAAACGAAAAGGAACATGTTCCGTCACCAACGACACTTGTAAATGCTATTTTTGAGGCAATATTATTTCTTAATTTTATTTTATAGTTTTCAAGTTCTTGAGGATTTAACTTTGTTTCAACAACTTTATGTGTTGTTTGCGTGCTTGTTTTTTGTTCTGTTTTTGTAGATTTTTTTTCATTTGTTTGTAATTTAGTATTGTTTTTTTGAGGTGTAACTTTTTTTGTTTCTTTTGTTGTTAATTTTTTATCTTCAACTTTTTTTTTTGAAATATTTTCTTTTGTGGATTCTGTTTTTGTTATTTTAGGGGTGTCATTTGTGATTTTTTCTTTAAAATCGTTTTGATATGTAGAAATACCATCTGTTGAATTATTCCAAATATTTTCTATTGTAGGTAAATTTTGTGACGTGGTATCTTTTTTACCGATTTCTGTTTTTTTGTCATCAAAATTTTTAGGGTTAAATGCAAATAAAATTATTAGTAGTGATAAAATTATACAAGCCACAAAAGTAACAATTGCGTATGGTTGAATTGCAGAACTGTTTTTTGAAGCTGTTTCTTTTTTAAATTCATTATATGTTTTTTCATTAATAGGATAACCAAAACCTGATTCTTCAACCCACATTTCGCTTTCATTTTTATTGATAGGAACTTCGTTTACGTTTTTTTGAGGCTCAGCAGGTAATATTTCTTCAAAGGTATCATTACCACAATCACAGTATTCAGGCTTTAATTCATATTCTGTACCACATTCTTTACATCTATACATTTTTGTCCTCACTTTTTAATTTTTTCGGTGTCGTTATAATCTTTAGGAGTACTGTATTTTACATTTGAAGCTATTTTCCAGCCTCCTATTACGTGTGTTTGAGTTCTGTTTGAACCTTGCGGAAAATTTAAAATAGAATGTCCTTGATAGCTTCTTATTACCGGTGCAATATATTGTATCGCATAAGGAGTGTAGGCATTTGTTGCTGACCAGGTTTGAACATTTGAAACTTTTCCGTATTTATCAACATCAAATTCAAATTTAAATATAGTACCTTGTGGTATAATAGGTAGTTTTACATCTTTCATTATTTGGTTTTGAAGATTTGAACGCCATATATTCCATTGAATTTCTTCTTGTTGTTCTGTCAAAACTTTTTTGGGAAATGTTATTTGTTTTTTTTCATCGATTTTTACGGGTGTTGATTTTGTTGTTTTATTTAATTTAACTGTCGTTGTTTTTGGCGTTTTTGTCAGAGTTTCCTGTTCTACCATAGCAATAACTTTTTCTGTTTTTTGTTCAGGTTCTTGTTTTTGCGAAATAGTTGGCAGATTTTTTTCAACAGTTTCAATTTTTTGTTCAACAATGCTAAAATTTGAATCGTAAATAAGTATCTTTGTGTGCATTTTAGGTTTGAATATACATATACACAAAGTTGATAAAATTAATAATATTAAAGATATTTTTAAAAATATATTATAATTCATATTAGTTTAATTTAGAAATTAAATCATCGCAAGCTGAAGTGGTAAATTTTGTTCCGCCAAGCATATAAGTTTCTGCAATTAAAATTGCAGTAGGAACCAGTGCTGCAAGTCCGCTAAGTAAAATTCCTCCTAAATCTCCGCCCCATTGTTGCATAAAATAGGATACGTTCATTGAAAATTCAATGAATATTATCGCTCCACCGATGATAAATGATTGGCGCATTTCTCTGTCAAGTTTTTTAATACCTTCCAATCCGTAAATTTCTACTCCGTGTTGCAGATAATTACTAAAACCGTCTTTTTTTAGTACATTAGAGGCTTGTATTTTTCTGTTGCAAGCAAATGCATTAACAAAAGCAAAAAATGCAAATATAATCATAACTGAGGCAAGAACTAAAAATATAGGACTAAATCTTAGACTTTGAACTCTTATCCAACCTGCAGCTTCAGGAAAACACATTGCTAATGTATTCGAAACTCCGTATGCCAAAAATGGAGCTGTACAAATACCTAAAGCAATTTCAAATATACTTTTTATTTGTAATGTGAAAATTTTATCTTTAATCGTTTGTATTTTATTTTGACTCAAATTATTTACAAATCGTTCAATCCATTGTTGATATTCTTTTACAACTTTTTCAAAATCTTCTCGATATTCAAATTTATCAAGTTCTTTTGATGTTTCCGAATTATTATATTTATAATACCCGCATGCAAGTGAAAGTGTAACAGCAGTACCGACAAAAAACAATGAAATTAAAACTGCAAATGCAGGCATTGAGTTTGGTTCTATATAGTATAAAACATTTATCAAATATATTGATGCAAAAAATAAGGAAGAGAGCACAATCATAAATTTTTCACCAATTTTTGACGAAGTTGTGTATTCATCTGACTTATTTTGCAAATATAAAAATGTACCCTGTTTTAAAGTTAATCCTATTCCATATATTATAAACATATATACAAATATTAATTTTAAATTTGTAGGCATTTGAATTACATTGCCTGCATCCTTCAATGGTAATCCCGTTAAGTAATTTGATACCCCGAATGAACATACTAACGATATTAGAAGTAGGGCAATGTGTAATACAACACCGCTTTTTGAATTCATTGAAAGTTTATTTTTTAAATTATTAATTCCATAAGAAATTTCTTTATTAATTGCAATTCTTGCTTGTTCAAGTTCAGATTTTCTTTTTTCTATTTTTAACATTGCAGAAGCATTTACGCTACTGCCGTAAAGCTCTTTGACATCATTTTCAGTCAAACTTTCCTCTGCTAAAGTTGTTGAAGTTGAAGAACCTAAAACTTTAACGGTAATAAATTCATCAGAGCCTTCAATCATTATTTTACATACTTTTTCAACATCAAGTTTTGCAGGAACAGGTTTTCCTTTAAATAAAAAGTTATTGTTATTAAATTGGTTTAAAATAGAACATTTATTTGTTTTTAAATCATATTGTACGGCAAGCATGCAATCAAAATTTACGTCTAATTTAATGTCAAAACCCTCTTTAGAACTTATATTAACAAGTTCTTTATTATTAAAAGTAGTCTCACCATTTTTTGTAATTATACTAAAAGCCATATTCTTCCTACCTTCCTATTGCTTCTAAAAATCTTCTTTGAGCTTTTTGAGCATTTTGTTCATTTGCTACAATAAGCTTTTTTTCACCTAAAACAGGGTTTAATTTTGTTTTTACCAAATCTAATTTCTCAGGATGTGCATATACAAACATCATAGATATTTCAGGTATATATTTTTGAACAGATTTTACATTTTCAGGTAGAGTATTCCAATTAATTTGTTTTACTATGTCACCTTCATTTTCTAAATCTCCGATTATAACAACTGATGGGATGTACCCTTCTTTTTTCATTGTAAGACAATGGTCAAACGCTTTTTTTAAAGCTTCTCCGTATGCTGTTCCATAATCTTTTGAATCATATTTTGTAAATGCTTCAACTGCTTTTGTTATACCGGATGTATCACTTGGTGAACCTTCATAAATCAGATAAGATTTTTCAGAAACTTTCAAAATCTTAATTGCATCTTCAGGATCAAGAAGTGAACAAAGTGATTTTAAATATTTAATTTCATTTGGCAGCATATTTTGATTAGAAGCTGACGAATCAACAACAAAAATAATTGCAGATTTATGAAATTCATCTACTTTTATATTTTTTAATCCTGAGTATAAAAGTTTACCTATTAATGAAACTGCTAAAATCAAAAATCCTATTGTAATCAATTGTTTATTTGTCATTTTTATTTCCCTATATTTTTTCTAAAAACTTACTACAACATTTAAAGGCTTTGTTAGTGTTAGCTCTAATTCCGTATATGTTGGAATTTCGGCATCAACACCTTTTTCAATAGCAGAACCTGCAAGAGCTGTTCCTGCACCTATACCCGCTCCAATTGCAGTTGATATACCGATATTTGATTTGCTGCTTAGAGCTCCTGCTATTAGTCCGCCTATGACTCCAACTAATGCTCCTTTAGCGACGTTTGAAACGGTAGAACTGATTTTTCCGTCATTAGTTATAGTAAAGTCAATTTTTTCTGTTGCTATTTCATAAATCTTGTTTTCAGGTGTTGTAACTTGTGTAAAATTAATAACAACACGACCGTTTCTTGAACCGTACGAAGCGTGTCTTGCTTTTGTTAAAACTCCTGATACCACACTGCCTTGCTGAGCTATGACATGTCCGTTATAAACCCAGTTTTCAGTTAATATTGCAATAATATTATCTCCTACATTCGCAGTGGCAGTGTTGATTGGAGTTTGTAAGTATGCATTAAAAGTAGAGCCTTTTGAAACTTGTCCAACATAACCTTTCAATATTGTATTATCTTTTTTTTGAACAGAGTAATTAACATTTGATAGCTGTTGTTTGGGTTCTTCAAATGTGTATGAATTTGTCGTATTGGTAAGTATTTTTTGAGCTTGTTTTTCAAAAGTAGAAATGTACATTGTGTTTTGAGATTGCTCAAATATAATATTTTGTTTTTTTAGTAGTTTTTTTATTGCTTTATCAATTTTTTCACTTTCATTAGATTGGTAATAATAAAATAAATTTTGACTGCTTGGTTGTAGTATTATTAGCGCATAATCAGTATTATCTTTTGTTGAAATTGCAAGGTATGGATTTTTTTTAGTTAATCTATAATTTTTGTTTTTTGCAAATGTCGTTTCTACAATATTAACAACTGTATCTTTGTTTGTGTTTTTTATAAAATACAAATTATTTGCGGCAAAACACACTTGATATGATAACAGATAAATTATACAAATTAGTAAAGCAGAAATTTTTTTCATTATCGGTTGCCCTCTTGCATTTTTGTAGTTGTTATTTGTTTTGTTGTTGTTATTGAACCGTCAGTATTAAAATTTATTAAATAATTTATAATATTTATAGAAAATTGTTTGTGCATTGTTGGTTTTGTGAAACAAATGACAATGGTAGAAAATATTGTTACAGTAAGAATAGTTGCCACAACATAAGTATTTTTTATACGAAGCAAAAATATCGTTAGAATTATAACTGATATTAAAATAAGTCCCGCTATTAACATAATATCTTCCCACCTGATAATATTATAATGCAAAATATACTATAAAAGAATAAGGCTTTTAATTTTTAACAATATTTAACTATTATTGTTTATTCTGCATTGTTTCTATCATTTTAATCATATAGTGCTGAACATCTTCTTCAGAAACTTCAGCGTTTGGGTTATTGCCATATTTTTCAATTAATTCGTTTGAAATATTTTGAAAATTTTTATCAGATTTTGTTTTTTCTGTTAGTTCTTGAATTTCGTTCATTTGTTGATTTTTATTGAAAGGTTGAGGTGTTTTGTCGATTTCTTGGGGGTCGTTTTTGTTTGATTGCGGTTTTATATAAATTGTTTCGCTGAACACATCTGTAATTATCTTATCTGTATCATTTTCCGATGACATCTCTTGTATATCATTGTTTTTGTTCTTTTCTTCCTTGCTTTGTTCCGTTAAAAGTTTTTCAACGTGAGATTTTTCTTTAGTATCTTTATTCTCTATATCTGAAGTTACAGGTTTAGTAATTAAAAGCATAATTAAAGAGAATAAAACTAAAATCATAAAAAGTACAATAAAATTACGCATAAAACCTTACCTTTTCTATAATTAACCGATAAAATATTCTTAATAAAAAGTATTTATTAAATAATGTAACAATTTTGTTAAAATCATGCTGAAAACTGGCAAAAATCATGCTTTTGGGTACTTTATATATGTGTAGGTTATAATTATTTTGTGTGGAAATAATGACAGTTAATTCAATTAATTTAGCTCAACAATTGGTTACACCAAGCGCTAACAAAAAAGCAAATATATCATTTAGAGGTGAAGCCCCTGATTTAGATGCTTTAAGGGCAAAACAAGATGAATTTAGACGTATGTCCGAACAAGCAGGTGCGCAAGGTGGTATTATCGGTAAGCTTGGTAGTTTTGCTACAAAAGCAATCGGTGTTGTAATTGCATTTACTGCAACAAAAATTTGTTTGGGTAAGGCTGCAAGTATGATTACAGGTTATTTAGGCAAAGCCGCTGATAAAACCGTTTCAACTGTATCAGAAAAAGTTGCAGAAAAAACAGCCGGAAAAACTGCTGAAGAAGCTGCAAAATGGACTGCAAATGCAGATAAATTGAAAAAAATTGTTGACACTGTAAGAAAATCAAAAATTGATGAATATGCAGTAAACATTATTGCAGGTGGTGCAGCTTTAGGTGTTGCAATGAAAGACTTTGGTCTTGTTAAAAAACAAGTTTCAGACAGAACTGAAAATTTAGTTGATGATGCTATTGACAATGCGAATGGAAACAGTTATAATTCTTACGGAAGTTCTCCTTCCAGTGATGATTTTACTGTTAGTGATGATGAATTTTAGTATAGTAGAACTTTAGGAGGTTGTACAAAATGATGATAAGTCCTGTATCAAGAGTTTCTTTTAGAGGTACTGACATGGGTGTTGACAGAACAATGGACGCTATTGAAAAAACTCAAAAAGCAATGGCTACTGTTTCAAACTTAAAAGAAGGTGCAGATGAATTTACTAAAAATATGAAAACAGATTCTGAAGCATACTCTGATGCAGTTACATCAAATTTAAATAAAGCTGCTGAAGAAAATAAAGCGTTAAAACCTATTGCAGATGCTGCAAATTCAAAAGTTGGTAAAAAATTGGCAGATATATTTGGCGGCTTTACTGCATTCTGTACAAATTTAGCAGGTGCTGCAACTACAGTTTCTACAATAACAAAATAATTGAGATTGAAAATAATTGAGAACAGAGATAAAAACAGAGTCATTAATGACTCTGTTTTTTTTATGATAAAATTTTAGTTATGAGTGATTTTTGTCTGAAAACAATAGATGAACTTGAAGTTTTGAATGAGCTTGAAAATATTGGGTTTGACAGCTCATATATTAATTTTGCCTTAAAAAAATATAAATATATTAATATAAAGATATTTAAATTAACTTTACCTCAAGCAAATATTTTAAAACAAACGGCACTTTCTTTAGGTGCAGACTGTGCGGTTAATAAAGGTGTTTTGACATCTGAAGTTCAATTTAGTGATTGTATTTTGGGTGGAAGTTTTTCTCAAATAAAAAATATTATTGAAAAATTAAAATATCAACAATTTTCTATGCCTCAGCTTGCAGAACAATTAGAAAAACTGTTGTTGCATAAACGTAGTAAAACAAAAATTGTCGGAATTTTAAATTTAACAGACAATTCGTTTTCGGATGGAGGGATATATAATAATTTTGATAGCGCAATAAAACATATTTATGAAATGATGGAAGATGGTGCGGATATAATTGATATAGGTGCAGAAAGTACTAAGCCGTATTCAGAACCTGTGAGTGCCGAAAGTCAAATAGAACGGATAGAGCCAATACTAAAATATCTTCAAGATAAAGATATAAAAATACCTATAAGTATTGATACCCGTTCAAGTTTGGTTGCCGCACGTGTCTTAAATTATGGCGTTTCTATTATAAACGATGTATCAGGATTAGATTTTGATAAACAAATGATTAATGTTATTGCTGATAATAGTACAAAAGTTGTAATTCAGCATTCTCAGGGAACACCTGAAAACATGCAGGATAATCCTCAATATAAAAATGTTATAGATGATGTTTATTTAAGTTTGAATAATAAAATTAAATATGCAATAAATAAAGGTATAAAAAAAGAAAATATTATTTTAGATGTTGGAATTGGCTTTGGGAAAACTCAAGAGCAAAATTTTGAGTTAATAAAAAGAATTAATGAGTTTAAATCTTTAGGGTGCGAATTAATGTTGGGTATATCAAGAAAGAGTTTTTTGGGCATGAAAGACGCTTCAAATGATGAAAAAGATATATATACATTGGCTTTAAATACGCTGGCAATTGAACGAAAAGTTGATTACATAAGAGTTCATAATGTTAAATTACACAGAAAAATGTTAGATTTGATGAAAAATTTTAAGGAGTTATAAAATGGAAGTTCTCGCGATTGTACCTGCAAGGGGTGGTTCTAAAGGAATACCAAATAAAAATATAAAAGATTTGAACGGTCATCCTTTGATTTATTATTCAATCAAAGCCGGTCAAGAGTCTAAATATGTCACAAGAACTGTTTTGTCAACCGAAGATGCAAAAATAAAAGAAATAGCACAAAATTGTTGTAATTGTGAGGTTATTGACAGACCAAAAGAGCTTGCTCAAGATGAAACTAAGACAATTCCTGTTTTAGTCCAAGTTTGTGATGAATTGAAACTTAGAGAAAAATATGTTCCTGATGTGGTAGTGCTATTGCAGCCGACAACTCCATTAAGAGATTCAAAACAATTGGATGAAGCTTTTGAATTGTTTTTAAATAATGACTGTGATTCGGTTTTTGCTGCTAAATGTATAGGTACAACTCATGCAATGTGGCGGCAGAATCCCAAAAGTAAAGAATATGAAGGTTTATATGATTATAGGCATCGTCCGCGTCGTCAGGATGAACATTTGCATTATCCGCTTTATAAAGAAACAGGTTCAATTTATATTATAAAAACTGATGTAATGCGAGAAGTCTATGATTTTGTAGGTAAAAAACCGCTTGTCTATGAATCTGAATCAATAGATATTGATGCTCCAGAAGATTTTGAGAAAATAGAAGAAATTATGAAAGATAAACAATGAACGAAATATTATTCTTTTTGATTTTAATTGTAAATTTTAGTTGTATAATTTTTGCTTACAAATTTTTTGGCAAAATAGGATTATATTGTTGGATTGCAATGGCAACAATTATTGCAAATATAGAGGTCTTAAAATGTGTTGATATTTTTAATATGGCTTTGACTTTGGGAAATGTTTCTTTTGGTTCAATTTTTTTAGCTTCTGATATTCTGAACGAAAAATATGGAATAAGCGTTGCAAGAAAAAGTATATTTATTGGTTTTTTTGCCCTGGTAACGTTTACAGTTATAAGTCAGATAGACTTGTATTTTGTTCCAAATTCTTCAGATTTTGCAGATGGTGCAATGAAAACATTGTTTACGTTGACACCAAGAGTTTGTATTGGCAGTATGTTTGCTTACTTTGTATCAAATATGTTAGATGTTTATTTATACACATTTATAAAAAATAAATTACCCTCAGACAAATTTCTTTGGCTTAGAAATAATGCCGCTACAATGATAAGTCAATTAATTGATTCTTTTCTGTTTACTTGTATAGCTTTTATGGGCATATTTTCAGCAGAAATTTTAATTCAGTTATGCATAACAACCTACACGCTAAAATTTGTAATATCAATTTTAGATACACCATTTTTGTATCTGGCAAAGCGTATAAAACCAAGTGTTGAGTTTAATTGTGAAGAATAATCACAATTAAATAATGTAATCGTGATAAAGTTGCAACTGTTAACAGTTGTAAACAGGTAAAAATAATAATTGTTGACAAGACAATTATTATTTTTTATACTATTAAATAAGGAAATAAATCACAATTTAAAAAGGAGAAATATATGCCAAAAACAAAATCAAAAAAAGCAGAAAAGCAAACAAAAGAGCAAACTGTTGAGAAATTAGAAAAAGCATACAAAGCAACTAATTTGGTTAACAGTGTAGAATCATTGGAAATGTTAATTAAAAGAGTTAAAAAAGCTCAAGAAGTTTATGCAACTTTTTCTCAAGAACAAGTTGATAAAATTTTTAAAGCAGCAGCAACAGCAGCTGATAAAGTAAGAATACCTCTTGCAAAAATGGCTGTGGCAGATACAGGAATGGGTATTGTAGAGGATAAGATTATAAAAAATCACTTTGCAGCAGAATACATTTTTAATAAACACAAAAATGCAAAAACTTGTGGTATTGTGAAAGAAGATAAAACAAACGGTATAAAAATTGTAGCAGAACCTTTAGGTATTTTAGCAGGTATTATTCCTACAACAAATCCTACATCAACTGCGATTTTTAAATCATTAATTTCTTTAAAAACAAGAAATGCAATTATTTTTTCACCTCACCCAAGAGCAAAATCTTGTACAATTGAAGCTGCAAGGGTTGTTCTGGAAGCGGCTGTTAAAGCCGGCGCTCCTGCCGATATAATCGGATGGATTGATGAACCATCAATGGAATTATCCAGTGCATTGTTGCATCATCCTGATATAAATTGTATATTAGCGACAGGTGGTCCGGGAATGGTTAAAGCTGCTTATTCTTCAGGTAAACCTGCATTGGGTGTAGGTCCAGGCAATGTACCTGCAATTATTGATGAAACAGCTGATATAAAAATGGCTGTATCTTCAATTTTAATGTCAAAAACTTTTGATAATGGTATGATTTGTGCTTCTGAGCAATCAGTAACTATTGTTAAAGAAATTTATGATGCAGTTAAAAAAGAATTTGAATATCGTGGTGCATACTTATTAAACGAAAAAGAATCACAAAAAGTAGCAAAAATCATTTTAACTGAAGCCGGTTCAGTTAATCCTGCAATAGTTGGTCAACCTGCATACAAAATAGCAGAATTAGCAGGTATAAAAGTTCCGGAAAAAGCTAAAGTTCTTGTTTCAGAAAGAAAATCAGTTGACGTGTCAGATCCGTTTTCACACGAAAAATTATCTCCAATTTTAGCAATGTATAAAGCTAAAAACTTTGAAGATGCGGTTGATATGGCTCATGAATTAGTATTAAATGGTGGTGCTGGTCACTCTGCAGCTTTATATACTGATGTTAGGACTCAAGATAGAGTAGATTATTTTGCAAAGAAAATACCTACTTGTCGTTTATTAATCAATTCTCCATCTTCACAAGGTGGAATTGGAGATTTATATAACTTTAGATTAGAACCGTCATTAACATTAGGCTGTGGTTCTTGGGGCGGAAACTCTGTTAGCGGCAATGTTGGTGTAGAAAATTTATTAAATTTAAAAACAGTTGCTGAAAGGAGAGAAAACATGTTATGGTATAAAGTTCCGCCAAAAGTTTATTTCAAAAGAGGTGCAACAGATTTAGCTCTAAGAGTTTTAAAAGGTAAGAAGCGTGCATTTATTGTAACTGACAGATTTTTGTTCAATTCAGGTGCTGTATATAATATTACAAATGTTTTGGATGAATTGGATATTGATTATCAAATTTTCTTTGATGTAAAACCTGATCCAACATTATCAACAATAAATGATGCATTAGCAATCATGCGTCCATATGAACCGGATTTAATTATAGCATTAGGTGGAGGATCTCCAATGGATGCTGCTAAAATTTTATGGTTAATGTATGAACAACCTGAAACAGTATTTGAAGATATTTCTATGAGATTTATGGATATTAGAAAAAGAATTTGTCAAATACCTGATTTAGGTCAAAAAGCAACAATGGTTGCTATTCCTACAACTTCAGGTACAGGTTCTGAAGTTACACCGTTTGCAATTATTACAGATGATAAAACTCAAGTTAAATACGCAATTGCAGACTATGCATTAACACCAAATATGGCAATTATTGATCCAAACTTCGTAGATAATATGCCAAAAGGCTTGACAGCGGCATCAGGTATTGATGCTTTAGTTCACGCAATTGAAGCTTATGTATCTTGTATGGCTACAAACTTTACAAATTCAAATGCTTTGGAAGCTACAAAATTAATATTCAGATACTTGCACCGTTCATACAAAGATGGCGCAAAAGATCCACAAGCAAGAGAAAAAATGCATTATGCTGCAACTATCGCGGGTATGGCATTTGCAAATTCATTC
>DJYG01000039.1 GCA_002450015.1 Cyanobacteria bacterium UBA6984
AGCATTGTTATATCCGTTTGCGCACAGTCACATAATTCCATATCCTTATCCAATGCAGGCATTAAATTGGATTTTTTGTTTATCTGCATTAATTGTAATGTGGTGGAAAGCACCATTTAATAATTGGATAAAAGCATTGATAACATTTTCTTTCCCATTTTTAGGTTGTTATGGTGTAATAGCAAGATGTTATTCGATAGGCATTTTGTTGTTATTTTTATTAGCTGCTTTGTTTGATAAAAAAACAAAATATCCAAAAACTTATGCTTTTTTACTGATTTTATGTGCAAATACCAGTGTAATGGCACTAATTGGTGCTACTGCTTTTGGTATTTTATTTTTATATGAATATATAAAATCTGAAGATAAAAAAGATAAAATATGGGTTTATTTAATATTGTCAGCAGGTGCATTTTTAGTTTTATATCAGTTATTTAATATTGGATATCTTGAACCTATTTCTTCCAATAGAAAGCCTCATATCAGTGTTAATATATTTAGAAATTCTTTTATTAATGGTCAATTGATTATAAATTGTTTGTTAACATGTTTATTTTCTGTACCGTTTTTAAGATATTTTTATGAGAACAAAAAGTCATTATTTTTTATTGGATTTGTATATTCTTTTTTGTTGATTTTTTTGATGGCTGTTTATGGAGGTAATTTTTGGCATTCATATTTCTTCTATATATTTTTAATTATTGCTTTATGGATAAACAAAGATGCTGATATTGTACAAATTAAAAAAAATGCATTAATAACTTTTTCTGTAATTTCATTGATTTTAGTCTTTCATAAACCAGTAAACAAAGATTACTATCACGTTTTTGAAAGAAAGTCATTAGGGTTGTTAAATATTATCGAAAATGATGATATTTTAAATAAAGCAAAAATCACTCAAAATTCAGGAATTTTATATGAAATAATACCTTATTCGTACGGAAAAACTTTTAAATTAAAAAATCATTGTCACAAAGAACCAAATACAGATTATGATTTACTTAATAATAATGATAAAATTTGTGCTATAAAAAATACAATAATGCAGGCAAAACGTTATCCTGATAAATTAAAACCTATAATAGGCAACAATACCTATACTTTTATTGATAAAAGAGAATATAAAATAGAGAAAGAGCTTGAAGAAATAAAAGCTAACGATTATTCAATTTTCTTTGAAAAATACAAGGATTTCGAACATTATTCTTTTTGGAAAATTTATGTAAAATAATTGTAACAATTGCAATAAAAATCCCGAAAAAGAGCAAAAAACATGATGTTTTATACTTTAAATAAATATAAAAGTGTGTATAAATAAGGGCAAAATCGTGAGAATTAATCCAATCTCAACAAATGTTGTAAATTTCCAACAAGCGAAAAATGTAAAAAATAATCCAAATTTAAAATATGCATCTGATGTAGTAAGTATAAATAAAAACACTATTGGCGTTGAACGTCAAGGTAAAAACCTTCACGTATCATTTACAGGTAACTTCCAAAACCCTGTTGAAGCAGGTGTTCAATTTAAAATTGCAGGTGTAACAAGACATCAAAAAGGTATGGCTGGCGCTCACGCAGCAGCAACAGACGATAACTTAGTAAGATTGGCAAAATCAGACTGGAAAGATGGTCAAAAACTGGATTATACTTATGACGAGCTTACAAAAAATATTACATTAAAAGATCCCCAATTCGGCGAAATCGGAACTGTTCCTGCTCCTGTTGCAGAAAGTTTTATGAATGTTATCAATACTGACAAAGATAACTTCCAATTTGAACTTACGAATGTTACAGGCGGTGTTACATCAGATTTTCCTATTATTGCAGCAAAAGCTAACTTAAAATATACAGGCAACGATGCAAAAGTTAGAGAAAACGCACAAAATGCATTTAATTCTTTAATTGATTCAAAAGATGCTAAAGTTTCATCTTCTGTTTCAATTTACCAACCTGATTTTTCACCAAAACAAGTTTTGGAAAGAATATTTGACGTTGAAGGCAAAAGAAATGGCTTAGGCGAAGTTAGAAAAATCAAAGATGCTGTTGATACAATTGTAAAAGAAATTAAAGACCCAAAAAATAAAAATATTTTAGTTTTAGGTCACTGCTCACCTGACGGTGATACTGTTGGATGTGTAATAGGTATGACAGCAGCACTAAAAGGGGCATTCCCAGACAGAAATGTAGATGCATCTATTGATGATGATATTCCAAATTCATTTAGCAAAGTTCCGGGTGTTGAAGATATTAAACGTCCATACAATGCAAAAGCTGTAAATTCAGTGAAGAAAAACATTGAAATGCTTGAAAAAAGCACAAATCCTGCAGCTAAAAAACAAATAGAAACTTTAAACAAAGAATTAGAAAGATTAACTGATAAATCAAGATTTTTCGACCCAAACACAGTTGATGGAAAAGAAGCTAAAAAATATGATTTAGTAATTATGCTGGATACTCCAACAGAAGGTCGTTCAAGCAGAGCTTTCAAACCTTATTTTGAAAATGCGGGAAAAACAATTTTTATTGACCACCATCCTTTAAAACAAGCTGAATGGGCTAATGCAAAAGAGAAATTAGGCTTCGATATGAATAAAGCTATCCAAGACAAAATGGCTCTTGTTGTTGATTCAGTTCCTGCAGCAACTCAAATTGTTACAGCAATTTGTGATAAAGCAGGCATGTTAGGCGAAATGTTTAAAAATTCTGTGGATAATGCAAAGAAATTTGTTGCAGGTATTGTAACAGGTACTCAAACTGATACTTGCGGCTACAAAAATCAAGCTAATTATCATCCATCAGATGCAAAATTACCTCAATCTCAAAAAGCTAACTACTATCCTGAAGGTATGTCTAATTACTTAATGAATAAATTAGATAACGAAATTAATAAAAAATGGATGAGAGAAAACTTATTCTATGAATTGCCAAATCAACCATTAACAAATAACTTAGGACCAAAGGACGCAGTTTTAATGATGGCTTTAAGAGGTCGTGAAATGTATCCTGAAATTGGTTTAGGCATGATGAGAGTAAGTTATGCAGTTATGGAAAATATTTTAAATGAAGCTAAAAAACAAGATGAAAATGTTCAAATGACAGATGTGTATAACTCATTTAAAAATTGCGAAGTTATGTCTGCACTAAAAACAAATCCAACATTCTCAAAACCAAATCCAAACCCTGTAACTAATGCAGAAAAAGCTGCCGAAACATATCGTTCAGCTTATGATAAAGACAGAGTTGCTGTATTTATGGCTCAAAACCAAGTTGAAGGTTCAATAAATAAATTTTCACAAATCGCTGATAAGAATATGATTAGTTTTTCATTCCGTTCAGGTGGCGAAACTAATGCCGCACAAGTTTTAGCAACAGTATTTGGCGGCGGCGGACACGCAGCAGCAGCAGGCGCAAACTTATCAATGAAAGGCTTAGATTTTAAATCTAAATTAATCGTAAAAGTTAACGGACAAGTTGCAAGTGCAAAAGAAATTTTTGAAGCAGCTAATAACAATGTAAATGTTTCAAATAATAATAAAATCAATTTCAAAGATAAAGCAAAAATGATGAAGAAAATTGAAATTGAAATGTCACAAGATGGCACAGGTAGAACTTGTGGTGAACTTATTAAAGATGTATTGACAGAAATGAGAGCTGTTCAACCTGTATCTCAAAGAGCTTACGGTCAAAGAGTATAAATTTTATAAATAACAAAAGCCCCTAATTATTTTAATTAGGGGCATTGTGTTATAATTTATTTATGGAAAGAATAAATAAAGTAAATTGGGGATTATTAATATCACTGACGTTGTGGTGTGTAATAACTCTAATAAGAGTGTTTTATCATTCACCGTGGTACGATGAAGCGCATGCTTGGTTAATAGCGCAAGAACTTAATTTATTTGAAATAATCAAATTAATGAAAATAGAAGGTCACACTTTCATATGGTATTTATGTTTAATGCCATTTGCGAAGACAAATTTTATGTATCCATATTCAATGCTTTTGTTAAATTGGTTGTTTTGTTTTATAGCAATATTAATATTATGGTTAAAAGCACCATTTAACAATTGGATAAAATTTTTAATAAGTTTCAGTTTTCCTTTTTTAGCTCTATATCCTGTTGTCGCACGGTGTTATTCGATAGGAATAATGCTGCTGTTTGCTTTGACAGCAATGGAAAATAAAAAGTTAGAACATCCTAATTGGTATGCATTGTTGTTGATATTGTGTGCAAATACAAGCATTATGGCAGCAGTTGGGGCAACAGTATTTGGGTGTTTATTTTTATATGAAATGATTAAAAATAAAATTAGCATAGTAATTCCAATATGTATAATGGTGTCAGGTGCGGCAATAATTTTACTGCAATTACCATTAAATTTGAACAATCATACACTTATAATGTTTTTAAACAGACCATTAAATATATTTTTTTTAAAATCAACATTCTTTAGTAATTCATTAACTTTAAACATACTGACAATCATTATATTGTCTATATTAATAAATATATTTTACTTCAAAAATAAGATAATACCAATATTTTTAATTCTCTGTTATGCTTTACTGTTTAGCATTTTTTATTTTTATCTTGGTGAAATGTGGCATCATTTCTTTTTCTACATATATTTAATTATTTCGTGTTGGTTAATACTGGCAAAATATAAATTTCAAGATAAAAAAATAGTATGGAAGCCACTTGTATCTTTTGTTTTGATTTTTGTTTCGCTTGTTTTTATATTTTGGCTACCAAATAGTAGAGATTTAAAGAAAATTTGGAATTGCACAGATTTGCAGGTATCTAAGAAAATATTAGCGGATAAGAATTTGGATAATTCAAATATTTTTGTAGAAAATATGCATCGAAGTATATTTCAAACATATTTAAAAGGTCGTAATATCAACGTTATAAATTATTGTTCAGCAAACTTGAATAATTGGGATATTAGACCTTACTATAATTCAGAGGTTTGTCAATTCGACGGAATAAACAGCACAATGGTTGTATTGAGAGATGATTATATATTAAAATTCTATACTGATAATTCGTATTTCATGACAAGTAATAAAATAAAAAGTCGTGATGATAGCTTTTTACATGGTTTAAAAAATTACAAATTTGTTTTATATAAAAATTATGGTCAAAATGTACTGTGGAAAATAGAAAAATTAAAAGAATAAATAAAATTTTAACAAGCACTATAAAAATCAATCGAAAGATTGATTTTTTTTGCTAAATATCAACCGTTTAATGTATGGTCAATTAATAATAAATAATGTAATCTGATAACGTGATAGATGTGTAATTCTATCGGGGCAAGAGGTAAATTTGAAAAAATATTCATTCAGATTACAACCGGTGCTTAATTTAAGAGAAAAAGCATTGGAAGATAAAAGGTTAGAAATGGCAAAAGTCATAAAACTATTGAATGATTATCAAATTGAACTTGAGGCGCTGGAGAAAAAATATTTATCATATAAAGGCAAAATTGAAGATATTTCAATATCAAACGAAATTGTTAATATCTCAGAACTGGCAAGTTATAACTCTTATATGTTCCAATTGGAACAGCAAATGAAGGAAAAAGAAATAACTATTGAAAACACAAGAAAAGTTCTTAAAATCAAACAAAATGAAGTCAATGAGGCACTAAAAGAAGTAAAAGTATTAGACAAATTAAAGGAAACTCAATCGAAAAAATTTTACGACGCTATCTATAAAAAAGAAGCAGAAGAAATAGATGACATAGTAACAGCAAGATATAAAGTTCAAGAAGTATAGAGGAAAAATGACACAACAACTAGACTTAACATTTAATACAGCAAATACAACAGATAAAATGATGTCAAATTCGACAATGTCATTCATGTCAAACGAAAACAAATCAGATTTAAGCAATAAATTTGATAATTTTCTTGATAATGCTAATAAAAATTACACAAAAAACACGAAGTATGAAAATAAACAGTCATTGAACAGTAACGATAAAAAAGATATAACTTCAAAAAATCAAAATAATAATAATTATAGTTCAAATAAAAATGAAAGCTCAACTCAAAAAGTTGAATATTCTGAAAACAAAGTTACAGTAAAAGAAAATAATAACACCTCAAAAGAAGTAATTAAAACATCAGAAAATAATAATAATGACGATGATAAACAAATTTCAATAAACGAAACAGCAAAAATGGTTACAGACCAAGAAATTGGTGAAAGCGCTGAAATCGTTGAAAATGCGGAAGATATTAATCAATTATTACAAGAATCAATTTTAACAGCAAATATGTCTGATGTTGTTCAAATGATTAACACTGATGAAAATAAATCAAATTTGAAAAATTTAGTAAACGAATTTTTAACCGAAAATGAACTTCCTGTTGAAGCAATCAAAAGCGGAATAAAATTTGAAACAGCCCTAAATAACGTTGATACATCAAATGCTGATGTCGAACTTGTAGAAAATAATACAAAAGATATGACCGTTTCAAAAGAGGATATTATTTCGCAAATGTATTCTGCTGAAAAATTTGCGCCAGAAACTAAAAAAGAAAATTTTGCTAAAAACATCGAAATTCAAAATGAAAATATAAAATCTGTAAATATATCTTCAGAATTGAAAGTTTTAAGTGAAAATAATAATGCTGATGAAAATATTAATTTAACAATACCAAAACAAGCAGACATAAATACTGAAATTGTAGAAAAAACTCTGCCAGAAACAGCAAAAAATGAAACTTCAATTAACTCAAATGAAGTGTTAGTTCAAAATAATGATAATTCTGAAAATACTTCAAGATTAAACAATATTGATTTAAGTAAAAATGTAGAATTAAATACAAAAAATGATAAAGAAAATAATATTGATATAGATTTACAAAAAAATCTTGAAAAAAATATTGCTATAAAAGAATCAGATAAAGAAGATAAATATGAAGATTCAAAAGTAATTACAGAATCTAAATTAACAAATGAAATTAGTCAAAATGCTTCAAATACAGAAATTAAAAATGAAGACTTGAAACCAATTGAACAATTGGTTCAATTGAATGTTTCAAATACGCAACAAGAAACCAAATCATCAATAAATAATCAAATACCAAATAAAACTGATGATTTAAAACAAGAAATATCCTCTGCAAAATTTGAAAATTCAGCAAATATTGCCCAAAATAATCAAACTGACAAAAAAGTTGCAGATGAAAATGCAAAAACAAATGTTAAATCGGAAGAAACACTTGATATAAAAGAAGATGTTTCAGGAATTGAATTTGTCGAAAATAATAAATCAGATGATGAAGTTCAACATAAAGCTGATATTGCAGAAAATTCAAAAGAACAAGTTAAGCAAAAAGTTGAACATGTAAAAATACAGGTTGAAGAAAATATAAAAATTAATCCTCAACTTCAAAAAAATGCTTTAAATACAGACAAAACCTTAAAGGCAAATGAAACATTAGAAAAAGCAGGATTATCAACTGAAAATTTAGCAAAAATTAACGCTAAAATAAAAGATATTGACACTTCTGCAAATAATACAAAATCTGATTTAGGTCAATCTTCACAAGAAATGATAATGCGTGATATTATGCAAAATAATGCATCAAACTCAAATACTGAAGCTGTCGAATTAAAAGTTGATTTTAATCAATCATTGAACGATAAACTTCAACAATCTTCACTAACACAAATGTCACAACCAAAAGATGCACAAGAAGTAAGTATTTTAGACCAAATTAGAGCAAAATTCGCTGTAAACAGTCAAAACGGAATGCAAAAAATAACAATTGGGCTAACTCCTGAAAGTTTAGGCAAATTAAATATAGAAATTTCAAAAGGTCAAAACGGTATTTCTGCGCAAATTATAGCAGATAATCCGCAAGCAAAAGAAATCTTAGATAAAAACCTTGACGGCTTAAAATCTGTTTTACAATCTCAAGGTGTAAATGTAAATAACTTAAATGTAAAAATTGCAGAAACCGGACGTTCTTCTGACAGTAACAACAACATGTTTAATCAAGAAGACAGCCAATTTGATTCAAACAAAAATGGCGGTAATTCAAGAAATTCAAATGAAGATGAAAAAGAAAAACGTTCAGATTTTGAGTTTTTACAAAAAAAAGTAATGAACAAAGAATATTCCGATGAGTCGGAAGAAATCGTTGAAAGAACGATTCAAACAGAAAAAACCGTAAGCATAAAAGGCGGTCTGGGAAACGTAACATATAAAATGTAGTGATAATGGAGAGGTAGGTAAATTTAAATGAGTGATGTATCATCAATGATTACACAAATGCAGACAAATACTGCAATTGTAGAAAGCAGACAACCAAAAACATCATCAAATGATGTAACAGATTCAAATATGTTTTTGAAACTTATGTTAAAACAAATGGAACAGCAAGACCCGACAGAACCAACGGATAACTCACAATGGCTTGCTCAAATGGCACAATATTCATCATTGGAAGCTATGAATAATTTGAATGCATCATTTGCAGAAGTTTCAAATAAAATTAATGAATTAAGCGAAACAGTAAATTCAAGCAACATAATTTCACAAACACTTTCACTTGTAGGTAAAGACGTTACCGTAACAATACCGGTTATAGATGAAAACGGAAAAACAATATCAACTCAAGATATTTCAGGCAAAGTTGATGAAGTATCGTTTGAAAACGGTGAAGGCATGATTAACGTAAACGGAACTACATACTCGATTTCTGAAATTAAATCTATTAGACCATAACAGCAAAAACAAATTAAACGGAATTAATTAATATTTTATAAAAGACATAGAGGAGGAAAAATGTCACAAGCTTTATTCACATCAATGACAGGGTTGAACGTAGCACAGCAGGCTATCAACGTAGTATCAAACAACGTAGCAAATATTAATACTACTGCATTTAAATCTGCAGATGCTCGTTTTGCAACTTTGTTTTCAAACACATTAACAGCAGGTAATGCTCCAACTGCAACATCAGGTGGTACAAACCCTAAACAAATCGGTTTAGGTGTAAAATTGGAAGCTATTACAAGAAACTTTAACACCGGTTCATTCTTATCAACAGATGTATCAGGTGATTCAATGATTTCAGGAAGAGGTTATTACACAGTAATGGACGCATCAGGTAATGTATTCTTAACTCGTGACGGCGCATTCACACTTGACGCAAACGGTGATATGATTACTGCAACAGGTAACAAAGTTCTTGGTGCTGCAAATATTGCAAGTGAAGAAGCCTCTCAAACACCTGTTCATATTCCTCAATCTATTACACCAACAGTTTCAGGAGCATCTGATCTTGCAACTAAAGAATTAGGTGATTTAAATAATGCTAAATTTACATCCGGTACAATTTCATTTTTAGCAAGTGATGGTTCTCATACATCTCCTGATGGACAACCTATTGAAGCAACAATTACTGAAGATATGGTAAGTAGCAGTAAAACCGTACAATCTTTTTGTGATAATGTTAAATCAGCAATAAATGATGCAATATCAGCATATACTTATGAAGATGACGATGGTAATACTCAGACAATTTCAGCATCCGTTGATGTTACTCCAAATACTGACGGTACTATAACTATTTCATTAAGTACAGGTAGTTCAGTAAGATTTACAAACCAATCAACATCAAACTTTACAACTGTTTGTGGCTTTGATAAAATAACAACTGCAGAGCCGGATGAAAATTCAAAAGTTTTATCTTATGTTGTTTCTGTTGATCCTGAAGCGTCACCTACTAACAGAACATCTTTATCATCTTATTCAATCGGTGGTGATGGTTCCATCGAAGCTTCTTATGATAACGGTGATAAAATGACTGTTGTATATAATGATGTAAATGGTAATTTTGAATTTCAATACGTAACAGCATCAGGTGTTAATATTATTGATGATGATGTTACTGTAAACCAAAATGTATTATCAAGCTCATCACAACTTGTAATGCAGTTAGCAACAGTTACAAATGAAGCAGGTTTGGTATCAAGAGCAGATAACTTATGGTCAGTAGGTCCTGATACAGGTAATGTTACATATACTATTGCAGGTCAAATGGGTACAGGAACACTTCAAACAGGAGGTCTTGAAGGCTCAAACGTTGACCTTGCACGTGAATTATCAAATATGATTATCGCACAACGTGCAATTAATGCTAACTCACGTGTATTCGGTACAGCAAGCAGCGTAATGGAAACATTATCACAATTGGGCAGATAATCGTGATGTTTATGTCATGACGGTGTAAATAAGCACCGTCAGGGCATGAATAGCCTTGCTTTATAATATTGTTAAGATTTATTAAGCAAATATAATAAAGCGAAAACCATGTAACAACATGGCTTTCAGCGAAAGTAAAAGGATAGAAAATAAAAAAGTTGTCCTTACCATGAACAAGGTTTATAATAAACTTATGTTCTGCACAAACGGACACCTCTTGTATGGGTAAATATCTATTATGAAAGAAATTGTTAAAAGAAATTTATTACAAATACAAGAAGAAATCGCACCTTATACACCAAATATAATCGCAGTAACCAAGTACTTCGGAATTGATGCAATGATTGCAGCTTATGAAGCAGGATTGAGAGATTTCGGAGAATCAAGAGCAATAGAATCAATAGAAAAAATTCATTCTTTGCCAAATGAAATAAAATCGAATTCCAAATTTCATTTCATTGGACACTTGCAGACAAACAAAGTAAACAAAGTTGTTTGCAATTTTGATGTAATACACTCTATTGATTCTGTAAAACTTGCAAGTGTTGTATCAGAAGAAGCTTTAAAAGTCGGCAAAGTTCAAGACGTGTTCATTCAATTGAATAATGCAAACGAAGAACAAAAATACGGCTTTTCAAAAAAAGAACTTTTTGAAAATTTTGAAGACATAAAAGACTTAAAAGGTATTAAAATTCTGGGTCTAATGAATATAGCACCATTAGAGGCAAACAGTCGAGAATTGGAAAAACTGTTTGAAGATGTGCGACAAACACAAATTGAATTAGTGAACAAATCTAACTGCGAAATGAGAGAAATCTCAATGGGTATGAGCAACGACTATCTTATAGCTGCCGCACACGGCGCAACAGTGCTACGCATAGGCAGAAAATTATTCAGTAGAAATTAAATTATATAAAATAAAAATTGGAGGACGAATTAGTGGCTATTACAGAAAAAATTAAAGGTATTGTAGATTTTTTAACTCAAGGGCTTGAACAACCCGGAGATGAAGTATTTGAAGATATGATGAATGAAGCAGGCGATGAATATGAAACAGAAGATAATTTAGCATTAGCTCCTTCATATCAACAACAACCATTCCAACAAAAAAATGAAAGAACAGATTTGAAAGTTATTTCTCATCCAAACATGAGAGGTACTGAAGTTATGATTATAGAACCTCGTTCATTTGGCGAAGCAGGTCAAATTGTTCAAAATTTAAAAGATAGAAAAACTATCGTTTTGAATTTGCATTTGTTAGACAAAGAACAATCTCAAAGAACAATTGACTTCATTTGCGGTGCAGCAAGTGCATTAAACGGTCAACCTCAAAAAGTTGGCGATATGGTTTTTGTATTTACACCAAATAACGTAACGTTAACAGTAGATGCTTCTAAAACCCAAACTAATTTAGGCGAAAGTCTATGGGGTGGCAGAACTCTGTAAATTTTTAAATATATGATTTGTGATAGTTGGATTTTTAGGACACGTAAGTGTCCTTTTTTTTGAAAAATTTTCTTATACGCATTGTAAAATTATTACAGACAAGAACTCAAAAATACATTTCTGTGACATGTAAAAATATTGATTTTACTTGCTTTTAAAAAAAATAAAATAAAAAAAACAAGTTTTTTTAAAAGGCTTGAAATCGTCTAAAAGATATGTTATATTTGATTTAACAAAAATTTGATTTGTCACAGAACTGCATTTGAATGACATTTATAAAAATTGTTTAAAAAAGGAGTATATGTTAAAAAAGCTTATTAATTATTTAAAAAATAAACAAATAGATTGCCACGCTGATAAATCGACTAGCTTCACCTACTCTCATAAAATGATACTTAATAGTTTTATTCGGCAGAGTCGAAAATTCGCTTTTACTCTTGCAGAAACATTAATAGTAATGGGGATTATCGGTGTTGTAGCAGCACTTACACTTCCTAACTTAAACTCCTCAACAGGTGACAAAGAAAAAGTAGCTAAAGTAAAAAAAATACACCAAAACATTGAAGATGCTCGTGGTCGCGCTGAAGCTGTATATGGACCTGAAGAAAATTGGTATATTAAAGATGATGATTGGAATAATGCTACAAAGCGACGTGCAGAGCGCATTACCGAATTTATGAAGATAACTAAAGATTGTGGTACAAACTGTACTCAGGGTTGTTTTAAATCTTGGCATTTCGGCTATTGTTACAAACTTGCAGATGGTACAAGTTTAGGTTTTGATGCTGCAGGTGATGGACTGGTAATTGATATAGATGGTCCAAATGGTGCAAATCAATGGGGTAGAGATATTTTTGCGTATGATATTTCTGCAGATGATTTTATTTGGCGCTTAGGTCCTGATTACAAGCACGGTAGTGATAAGTGGAACGGTTCATGGAGTACATGCTTTAATGGTGGTGATTGTCTAAAATGGGTAATAGATTACGGTAATATGGATTACTTAAAAGCAGGCACTGACGGAACATGTAAAAATAATTCATCAATTAAACTTGATGGAGTTTCAAACATCACTTGTAAGTAATATTTTATGATAATTTTCTAATCATTTCATGAGCTTCTTCAAAATCAGGGAAAATTTCAACTGCTTTTTCGAGTTGCTCAAGAGCCTTATCATTATCACCAATTTGCTCATAACATTTTGCACTGTTCAATAATAGCATTGTATTCTTTGAATTATGTTCTAATATTTTTAAAAATAACTGATTTGCTTGCATAAAATTACCTAAATTGTAATAGCAAAGTGCCAAAATATTTTCAATTTCATCATTTGGCTTAACTTCATAAGCTTTTACAAGATATAATTTAGCGTTGTCATAATCTTTGCACAAATATGCCGCTTTACCAAGCATAAACAGAATAAAATCATTTGTAGGAGCTTTTGAAATTGCTTTTAATAACATTGAATAAGCGGCTTCATTATCATTAAATGACATTTTATTTTTTGCAGCAAAAGTCAAAAAATTAGGGTCATCCGGTGACATAGAAAGTGCATACTTATACATTTCTTCAGCTTTTGCAAAATCACCGGTTGCATGCAAATAATTTGCATATTCAAAAATAATATCCTTATTTTCAGGTTCTAACTGATATGCTGTTTCAAATTCATCTTTTGCATAATCAAATAAACGCTTGTTTAAATAAATTACACCTAAGTCTTTATGTGTAGATGCTGACTTTGGATTTAATGATAATACCTTTTTAAATATTTTTTCAGCGTGGTCATAATCGCCTGTTTTCATACATAACATCGCGTATGCATAATAAATATCAGGTGTTGCCGCCCCTTGCATAACTATTTTTTCATATAAATCTTTTGCAGATTCTATATCACCCATATTTATATATATAGTAGCAAGCTTTTCAATCATCATTACGGCTTTTGGATTAGATGATACAATGCTGTTCATAAGCTTTGCAGCACATTCTAAGTCACCAATAACTTCATAACAGCAAGCCAAATTATATCTGAAATTTGTTTTTTCCGGATACTTCTGAGATAATGTTGTATAGTGTTTTATAGCCTTTTCGTATTGCTTCGATTTATACTCACACATCGCTAAAGAAACCATATAATTATCCAAAGGTTCTGTTTCGTATGCTTTTTCAAACATTTCACACGCTTCTTCAAATCTGCTCTTAAGCTGCAAAATTGAACCAATATTGTAGTAGGTAATAGAATTATCAGGGTCATTCTCAGCAGCTTTTTTATAATTTTCTAAAGCATTATCATAATCACCAAGAGTTATATATGCAGTACCAAGGTTATTATATATTTGAGGGTGCTTTGGATTTAATTCTATTGCTTTTTCAAAATATTCAATACTTTCTTTAAATCTCTTTGATGCAATATAGGCAGTGCCAATTATAAAATAAAACTGAAATTCATCAGGAGATATTTCAACACCCTTTTTAGCATATTCAATGGCCTTATCTTCTTCTTTAGTTTTCATATAAATAACAGCAAGATTTTTGTATGCCTCTACATATTCTTCTCTTAGTCTTATAACTTCCTCATACGCAGTTTTAGCATGCAAATAATCCTCTAAATTGTCATAACAGCTTGCAAGATAAAACCAACTTGCTGCATCATCCGGTGCATATTTTACAACTGTTTCGAAATTTATTCTGCCTTGTTCATACAATTCTAAATTCAAATTGCATAAACCTAACATTTTTAACGCTTCAACATTAAACTCATCCTCTTGAAGCAAATCTTCCAATCTGATTTTTGCCTGTGCAAAATCTTTTTCGGCTATAATCTCATTAATTTCGTCTAAAATATTATTATCCATAGTAAAATTATATTACAAAAAAATAAACATGTACGTTTGTTTGTGCTAAAATTTAATTATTGGATAAGGAGAAATAGTTGTGACACAACAAAACATGTTTTCAGAGGGGAATATTGTTCCTGTAAATATTAGAGAAGAAATGAAACGCTCATACATTGATTATGCGATGAGTGTAATTGTAGGACGTGCGTTGCCGGATGTTAGAGATGGGTTAAAACCTGTTCACAGAAGAATTTTATTCGCAATGAACGAACTTGGTATGTCACCTGATAAACCATTTAGAAAATGCGCAAGAATAGTTGGTGAAGTTCTTGGTAAATATCACCCGCATGGTGATTCATCGGTTTATGATGCATTAGTTCGTATGGCACAAGATTTTTCAACAAGATATTTAACCGTTGACGGTCATGGTAACTTTGGTTCTGTTGATGGTGATTCAGCAGCTGCAATGCGTTATACGGAAGCAAGAATGCACAAAATTACTCAATCAATGCTTGCAGACATTGACTGTGAAACAGTTGATTTTGGCCCAAACTTTGATGGTTCATTGCAAGAACCTTTAGTATTACCTGTAAGGTTACCAATGCTGCTATTAAACGGTACTTCAGGTATTGCTGTCGGTATGGCAACAAATGTTCCGCCTCATAATTTGTGTGAAGTTGTTGATGGACTTGTGGCATTGATAGATAATCCTGATATAACAGTTGCAGAATTAATGCAATACATAAAAGGTCCTGATTTCCCTACCGCTGCAACTATTGTTGGTTTAAATGAAATTAAACAAGCATACGAAACAGGTAGAGGCTCTATTAAAATGCAAGCTGTTTCTACTTTTGAAGAAATTTCAGGAGGAGCAGGAAGACAATCAAGAACTGCTATTGTTATTACTGAAATTCCTTATCAAGTTAATAAATCAGATTTGATTTTGAAAATTGCAGATTTAGTAAAAGAACAAAGAATAACAGGCATTTCTGATATTCGTGACGAATCAGACCGAGAAGGTATGAGAATAGTTATTGAACTCAAACGTGATGCTAAACCTGAAGTGGTAAAAAATAACTTATTCAAATACACACAACTTGCCACAACATTTGGTGTTAATATGCTAGCATTGTGTGATAATCAACCTAGATTATTGAATTTACACCAGGTTTTAACAGAATTTGTTGCTCACAGAGTAGAAATAGTTACAAGACGTACAATTTATTTCTTAAAGAAAGCAAAAGTAAGAGCGCATATATTAGCAGGTTTGATTATTGCATTAGGCTCACTTGATGAAGTTATAGAATTAATTAAGTCATCAAAGACAACAGAAGATGCACGTTCCGGTTTAATGAGCAAATTCGGTTTGGATATAGACCAAGCAAATGCAATTCTTGAAATGCAATTAAGACGTTTAACAGGCTTGGAACAAGATAAAATTAAATCTGAATATGACGAATTAATCAAGAAAATTGCAGAATATGAATCAATTCTTGCTGACAGACAAAAAGTTTTGAATATTATCAAAACAGAATTACTTGAGGATAAAGAAAAATACGGAGATGAAAGAAAAACTCAAATTATTGCAGAACAAGGCGAAATGAGTATTGAAGATTTAACTCCAAATACTCCTATGGCAGTATTTATAACTCATCAAGGATATATCAAACGTATATCTTTAGATACTTTTGAAAGACAAAATCGTGCAACTCGTGGTAAAGCAGGAATGAAAACAAAAGAAGATGATGATATTCAACATTTCTTTACTGCAATGATGCACGATAAAGTATTATTCTTCTCATCTAAAGGTACTGTATATAGTCTAAATGTATATGACTTCCCTGAAGGTCAAAGACAGGCTAAAGGTTTACCAATTGTGAATGTTCTGCCTATTGCCCAAGATGAGCGAATTACTGCTGTTGTGCCTGTAAGCAATTTTTCTCACGATTTAAATTTAATTATGCTTACAAAATCAGGATATATCAAGAGAATAGAACTCGATAATTTTTCAAATATAAGACGTAATGGTATAATTGCAATCAGTTTGGAAGAAAATGATGAACTTAATTGGGTAAAACTTGCAACAGCTAAAGATGAAATCATTATTGGTACAAAATGTGGTATGGCAATCAGATTTAGCATTGAAGATTTAAGACCTTTAGGCAGAAGTGCAAGAGGTGTAACATCTATGAAATTGAGAACTGGAGATGAGATTATTGGCTGTGATATAGTTCCTCAAAATTATGATGCAGACTTGCTTGTAGTAACATCTGACGGTTTTGGTAAACGTACTAAATTATCAGAATTTAGAGGTCAAAACAGAGGCGGTATTGGTTTAATTGCTACTAAATTCAAAACAAATGAATCAAGATTGGTTGCTCTTACAATAGTTTCAGAAAAAGATGACATTATGCTTGTGACTGCAAACGGTATTGTAACCCGTATTAAAGCAGGTGATATATCACAACAAGGACGTCCTGCAACAGGTGTTAGAGCTCAAAATTTAGTTGATAATGATACTGTTGTTTCTGTTAACAAAATTATTTCGCCTGATGAAGATGATGCTATTGTAGATAAAGCAAAATCAGAAACTGAAACTGAACCTGAAGGGGAACAAACTAAACTTATATAAAATTAAAACAAAGTGGGTAAAGCAAATTACACCACTTTGTTTTTTATAAAGTCGGGCAGTAGCAAAATTTAATAAGCTTGTTATAATTACAATATGAATAACAAGAACAAGCACAAAAAAATAGGTGAAATTTTACTTGACAGTGGTAAAATTAACATAATTCAATTAGGAATGGCACTTGATATACAAAAATTTCAAAAAGAAAAAATAGGACAAATATTTATTGAAATGAATGTAATTACACAAAATGATTTAGATATCGCACTCGAAATACAACAAAATGGATTTTTAAAATGATTTTTAAAGAAATATTAACTACAAAAAATTTAGTTTTTTTAATTTTAGTAATTATTCTATTAAAATTTATACCACAAGTAAGTGACTTTGTAATGTTATTCTTTGCTTGCTTTGTACTTGCTTGCTCAATGCTTCCGATAGTAAATTGGCTTGATAAAAAAACTAAAAATCGCTCAATGTCATCAATAATAGTTGTAACAGCATCGGTAATATTAACTCTCGCATTTGTATTACCTGTTTTTACAATAACAATAGAACAAATTAGTTTATTTTTCCAAAGTGTTCCTGAAAAATTGACGGAATTACAATCATATCTGCAACATTTCAGAATTGGCACGCATTTTCTATCTGAATATATCAATGCAGAAAGTGTTATGAGCAATGGCGAAGAAATTGCAAAGGGAATTTTGAGTCAATCCTGGAATATAACTATTGGAGTCGTTCAAGGTATTATCGTATTTATAGCAGTAATAACAATTCTGTTTTATATGCTAAAAGATAGTGAATATATGAAAGAAAAATTTATTGAATTTTTCCCTGATAAACTTCAAAATAAAGCAAACGATATTTCAGTAAAAATATCACAAAAAGTTGGAGGGTATGTAATAGCATCAATTATATCAGGTGCAGCTATTTGGATTATGATTGCAATTGCATTACTAATCCTAAAAGTTGAATTTGCATTTTCACTGGGCTTAATTGCAGGTGTATTAGATATAATTCCTGTTTTAGGTCCGACAATAGCACTAACACTTATTGTTTTGAGCGCATATAAACAAGGTTTTATAGCAATAGCTATTGCAATTGTTGTATTTTTAGCAGTACAGCAAATATCTAATAATGTAATCAGACCGGTTGTGTTCGGAAAGTTTATGGATTTACACCCTCTCGTAATAATATTTGCATTACTTGTAGGCGGAAAATTTGGAGGTTTTTTAGGTTTAATTCTTGCTCCTGCAATTGCAGCAATTGTGACTGTTCTTATTGATGAACTATATCTAAAAACAATTCATAAAACAAAATAACAATGGAAAAGATTTTATACAAAAAAAATATAGAAAAAAAATCGAATTGCAATATTTGGTGTGCATTTCCAGCATGCTATTCTTTTGCAATGTCTTCACTCGGGTATCTTTGGATTTTTAAATCAATGGATGAAGATGAAAATATAAATGTTGAAAGAATTTATTCAGATACCATAAATACAAAATTTTCAGTAACAGATATTGATGCAATATGTTTTTCTTTCTCTTTTGATATGGATTTTATAAATATATTTAAAATGCTTGAAAAATATAATATACCAATATTATCAAAACAACGAGATGAAAATTGTCCTATTATTTTTGGCGGAGGCCCTGTTTTAACTGCAAATCCAATGCCTTACAAAAGTTTTTTTGATTTTATTGTAATAGGCGATGGTGAAATTATTAATACGAAAGCAACTCAAATAATTTCTGAAATGAAAGGACATTCAAAACAACAAATTTTAAATAAAATTTCAGAAATTGATGGTATTTTTGTTCCATCTGCAAATCAAAAAAAAGTTAAAAAGAATACAATAAAAATAAATGAATGTGTATATACTCCAATATTAAGCGATGAAGCTTTTTTCAAAAATATGTTTATTATGGAAATTTCACGAGGATGTGCAAATTGTTGTAATTTCTGCATTGCCTCATATTTGAATTTGCCGGTAAGATTTGCACCTTTTGAAAATATTATTAAAACTATTGATTTAGGTCTGGAACATACAAATAAAATTGCTTTATTAGGCGCTCAAGTATCAATTCATCCCCGATTTAAACAAATTTGTGAATATATATATAACAAAATCAAACAAAGACCTGAAATTGAAATGAGTATATCTTCACTGAGAGTAGATGCCGTAGATGATATTATTATTAAAACCCTTGCCGCAGGTCATCAAAAGCATGTTACGATTGCCATTGAAGCAGGGAGTGAAAGATTAAGAAAAATTATAAATAAGAATATTACTGAAGAACAAATATTCAAAACTGTAGAAACAATACGCAAAAATGGATTAAAAGGCGTGAAAATATATGCTATGATAGGCATTCCTACCGAAACTCAACATGATTTAGATGAAATTATAACACTTGCTAAAAATTTAAAAAAATCAAATAAAGGTTTTGACATATCCTTTGCCTTTTCATCTTTTGTTCCAAAACCAAATACACCGCTTCAATGGTGTGGTAGAATACCAACTTTAGAATTAGAAAAAAAACAACAATTTTTAAAAAAAGAATTTCACAAAATTGGTATAAAAGCAAGCTTTTCCAGCATTAAGTGGGACTATTGGCAAACAGTTTTATCTCGTGGCGATGAAAATTTTGAAGATTTTTTAATTGATGTATATAAAAATGGGGCAAAACTGGGAGCTTTCAAGAAAGCTGCAAAAAATAGATTTAATCCTGACGATTACGCTATAAGGACATACACCATTGATGAAGATTTACCTTGGGATATAATTGAACTTAATCCGGGGAAAAACATATTAAAAGAGCGATATAAAACTATTTTTGAAGGCTGATTATTTGAGCATTTTTATATTTTTCCGTTAATAATGCAGCAAAATCAATTGCTTTGTCAACAGATTTAAATGCTCTTTTGGGAATTATAATTGTACTGTTTTTTGACATATATACAAAAATTAATTCTTCTGTTATTTTAACATCACAAATATCTTTATAAGCTATAACATTATCTCCAAAGTTACTCATAAAACTTAAGCCGGCTTCTTTTAATGTGCATACAACATTGGTAATCTGTTTTAAAGATTTCGAAGCGGTTGCATAAGATGCGTATAATACCATTGGGAAAGCAATTAATGAAATACCTATAAATAAAACACCCAAAGGTATTTTGTGTGTAAATAAAAATATTAATCCAATCGTAAAAGCAGATATATTGAATATTAAAAATAAAGTGCATCTAACTTTTTCAAAAGAATAAGAATCCAAAACAAAATTTGCAATATCTTGCTTTGTATATTGAAATGATACAGTTATTTCATCCATTTTTTACACCTCTGCTACTTTTTTCTCGAATTTAAAGATTTTTCAAATTGATTAAACACATCCGTTCCTACAAGTTGTTCAAGAGAAGCTCTTTTTGTGTAAAAATCGTTTCTTGCTTTCATCTGTAAATCTAAAGAATCTCTATAATATGCATCTGCTATCAAAATAAGTTCTCTTTTTCCATTTTGCGCCAGTTTGTAATTATTATATCTTTCTTTTGTCATTTTTGTAGTTCTATTAAGAACTTCTCTAGCTGTCATATAATCATAATATTTGTTTACGATATTTTGCTGCAAATCATCTATTTTTCTTACAAGAATAATCATATCAGCATCATTAACTCTTGTATATTTATAATTCATAGCCTTTGTGTCTTGTCCCATAATATTTAATATTGAGCCTGTAAAAAAAGAACCTGTTGCTAAGAGTGGATTGCCTGAACCTGCACCAACTAAAGTTGACATATTAGCAATAGTAGTAAGAACCTTTTTTATAGATTTCTCGTCAGGTTTATCCGCATCCGGATTTGAAAGTTTATATAGTGCATATTTTATAGTATCACTCTTTGTAGCTGCACCTTGCCATAAAATAGACAAATCACTCATTGTATCCGCAGAATCAATTTCTGTCATTTGTGAAATTTCAGAAGATATTTTTTTTATACTTAAATCAGCATAAGTTAATCCTTCAGATGATAAATCCGAACTATTTTTATTTTTAACATTTTTTGTATTAACAGAATTTTTAATTTTGTATTCTTTTTCTATATCATCAGATGTGCCAACTCTATATGCCGGAGCTTTTGCATCTTTTAAATCTTCTACTGTAACCGCAAATACATAATTTGTCGTTAAAAGAAAAACTATTGATGCAAATGTAATTATTTTTTTTATCATTACCTAAAATCTCCCTTTATTAAAGCCGAATTTATATTAAATTGGTACAATGATAAACTATCCACAGCTTTTTTACCTGCTAACCTTTGCAGTTCAATATAATATTTTTTTGCAGCCTGTTCCTGCTCATATTCTTGAAGTTCCATATTATCATATAAAGTCGATGATATTGTAATATCAAGAATATCACCTTTATCCAAAGCTTTCGAATAGTTTTTATTATAAAGCAATAATCTTGCCCTTGTATCTTTTAAAGATAAAAGCGAATTTTTATAGTTATAATAAGAATCAATAATCCTATCTTGCAAAGCTTCTACCAAACCTGCAAGCTCAATTAATTCGGTATCAGTTAGAGGAACTTCTTTTGGAACATTCTTACGATTAATAAGACTTTGTGCCAATCTTCCGGCTGCAAAAGCACCCGTCTGTAATCCTGAATTAGCTCCTGCAAAAGACGGAATAAAAGATGCACCGCTAACAATTGCAGAAAGAGTCTTTGACATTAAAGAAGAATGGATTCTTCTTTGACTTTCCGGAGTTGCAAGCTTTTTTAAAGCAAACTCTATAACCTGATTATTCTCAACTGTACCTTTCCATAAAATCTCTACGTCTTCAAGATCTTTTTTTGCTTGGTATTCCATTAAATTTGCCAAAACTTCCTTATCTTTTATAAGTAAAGAACCCTTCAAATTTTTTATAGGCTTTTTTAGAGTAACTTTTTGCTTTTCAACTTCACCCAAAGAAACACTATTATCTGCAAAAACAGGCATAGACAAAATAAAAAACACACATATCAGTATTAACTGTTTCATAACAAATTTATAACACATAAAAAATTATAAATCCATGGATTAATAAAATATCCACCTTTTGATTGTTACCGTAACGGTAAAAAACCTTTACAATATTATTGCAAAGGGGAATTGGATTAGTGGCAATAACTTTATATAATAAACCTAACAAAGAAATGCTTTCTGAAATGACTGCAAAACCTGCTTTAAGCGAAGATGAATCATATAAATTATGCGTAAAAGCAGATGCTTTAAGACTTGCAAACATGTTTCAAGAATCCATACCAAAATATCTTCGTTCAATTTTTTATAAAAGAGAAAATGTAGATGCCTACTATGGTTTAGCTCTTTCATACAAAGGACTTTTAAACTACGAAAAAGCAATTGAAACATTAGAAAAAGCTCTTTCGTACAAAGATGATGACTTTGCTATTTATTATGAATTAGGCATTTGTCATCTAATGAACGGAACACCTTGTCCTGCAATTAAGTGTTTAATCCGTTCAATTCAGCTTAATCCTGAGAATTTAAATGCTCAAGTTCAGCTTGCACTTGCACATGAACTTGTCGGAGAACAAGAGATGGCATTAATGATTTATCAGCGAATTATTGAAGTTGCGCCTGATTTTCTTAAGGCTTACAAACATAAAGCCGCTCTTTTAATGAGCCTGGACGAGTATAAAGACGCAAGTACCGTGTTTAACCAAATTCTAAAAGTTAAACCTAATTATTCAAAGGCGTTTTTAGGTATTGGTATATGTTTTGACAAATTAAAACGTTCCGTGGATGCTATGCGTTACTATAAGAAGTTTATTGAAAATAAACCTGAATCTTCGCACACGCCTTTTGTCGAAAATCGCTTGTTTAACTTAAAAAAATCACGTCCTAAAAATAAAAATTTCGAACTTGTGTCAAACCCTATTAACGCATAAGTTCAAAAATTTTAAATTGACTTGGATATAATTTATCAAAGAAAATTTCGTTTTCAGGATTAGAAAAATTAACTTTTTCAAAATCTTCACCATTAAAGACATATTCGGCAACTGCTGAAAAATCTCCAGGTACTATAACTGTTTTATTATACACATCTTGACCATACCTAATTTCACTTTGGTTAACACCGTTTTCGTCTTTTTTATTAAATTTTTCAGTAGGTGACTGATAATTTGCAACTACTAAAATGGCTGTTTTTAAAGTTTCTTTTGAAACTAACCAGCAGACATAACCGTCATCTTCTTGAACAATTATTTGTGCTTCACCCTCTGTAACAGCTTCAAAACTCTTAGCCAATCTGTTTATTGAATCAAATCTATTAAAAAAGTGGTAATTTTTATTTCTATGCATTGAAACTTCACTACCAACAGTACGTTCTATCTCGTTTTTTGTAAAAGTTTCATCTCCATCAACATACATAACAGGTCTGTTTGCAAATTTACCACCAGGCAAGAATTTATACTTAAACCATTTAAATATTGCTCCATTTTCGCCTAATTGAGCAGGATATCTATCAATAGCTTCAAACTCACCGTCTTGATTGTTATAAGTTTTCAAAAACGATAAATAATCTTTATTAAGCAAATCTACATTATAATTTGTTAATTCTTGATTATCACAAACAATATTTTCAGGTGTTTTATCAGATTGAGAAACAATATCATTTCCCCATAACAAATCAAATCCCATATCTTCGTGATACTCTTTATAAAACTTATCCCAAAGCATATATTCAGCTAACGTTGCAAAATATGGTATATTTTTTTTCATTTTCTTATTCAACTCACCCAGAACAACCGAAGGAGCTCTATAACTAACAGGAACACCATTTTTTACAGACACTTTATCTACAATATGATCAACGTGGTCAACTCTAAATCCGTCAAACCCATATTCTTTTTGGAACATTTCTAAATGTTCAATGAACTTTTTAACAACAGGTTTGTTTATCTTACCATTTTCCAAATACGCAAAGTAATACGGAGTTTGACAATCTAAATTTGCCATTGAAGTCACATCATTTCCATCAATATCATAATGCTTAAATACAGGATATCCGCCACAATCACTCATTTTTTGAAAAATTGGAACACCCGCAGAACACCAAGCACCACCAGGAATAGTCCATAAACCTTCTGATGTTAAGACTCCAATCACATCATTAGTAATATCATTTTCATTTAATTTTTTTGAAATTTTAACATTTAGCTTATTCGCAATAATGCTTTTAACACGTTTTACAAGTTTTATTTGATTATCTTTAAGGGACGCATTATTTGAAATTTCTTTTTTATAATTTTCAAGTAATCTATCTAATTCTTCATATATAGTCTTATATTTGGCACTAAATTCACCGGCACCGCCTTTTATAATTTGCTTATACAAATCTGTTGTAACAACAATATCATCTTTATCGAATTTGCCCTCAAGCTCAATTGCAGCTTCATCAACTTTTTTTAATATCTTATCCATCATATCGTTTACGTCATACCAACGTGCAATAGAGGGATTTGCAAGCACTATCTTTTCGAAACGACCTGCCTGCGGCAACACATCATAAATAACAGGATGCCCTGCAAGCTGCGCAAGCTCTATAAACAGTTTAACTTGTTCTTTTACATCAAATTTAAATACCTCTTCTATATTTTTGTCATTCAACTCGGAACTTACTTCCGAACTTGTCGGCAAGTATGCACACCCGAAATCTCTTGATTGGAATGGTATTAAATAAATTGTAGTATTAAAAATCTTGCGCTCAATATTACCTGTAGGAAGCACTAAAATTTGTTTTACCCAATCAAAAAATTTACCCGGAGAATCAGAATAATTACCGTTACCCAAAGCAGCAAGATTTATTAACTTAATATCATGCCCTTCTTTTTTAATCCAATCACTATTTTTTACATTATTTCTTGCCAAAGGACTAACTTTATCATTATCAAAGACAAATTTGCCATCTTTGAAAACTCCATTATTTTCCCATTTTATTTCTAAAGCACACAAAGTTTCTGCCGCTGACAATTCCTCTAAAACCTTCAAATGCGGATAATTAAGATAACCATATTTTCTGACAATACTTCTTAATTGTTCTTTTCTGTCATTCGATAATTCATCATAATGCGTATATTCTTTTAACTTTACGTATGTATTATTTAATACTTCTGCGCGATTAGGCACATCTTTTTTTCTAAAAAATTCAAACATGACAATATCCTCTATGCATACATTCAAGCATATTTTTCAGTATTTGTCGAGTATTTATAAGTTTTATTAACAAATATTCTAAAATACATATTTTTGTAATATCATAAAGTTGTTAAAATAGGAGGTTATATGAAACAATTAAACGAGTACATTGAACACACTTTATTGAAACAAGATGCAACAAAAGAACAATTTTTAAAATTATTTGAAGAAGCAAAAGAACATAAATTTTTCGGAGTATGTGTAAATCCGGCTTATGTTAAATTGGCAAAAGAAAATTTAGCAGGTTCAGGTGTAACTATTGTTACTGTTGTAGGTTTTCCTTTAGGTGCAAGTTCTTCAAAAGTTACTGCTTTTGAAGCTAAAACAGCAATCGAAGATGGTGCTGATGAAATTGATATGGTTATCAATGTATCCGCAATGAAAGATAAAAATTATGATTATGTGGTTGAAGACATAAAAACAGTAAAAGCTGCTTGCGGTTCACATTTACTAAAAGTAATTTTGGAAACTGACCTGTTAACAAAAGAAGAAATCAAAAAAGCATGTGAATTATGCGTAGAAGCTGGCGCAGATTTAGTTAAAACATCAACAGGGTTTGTTAAAGGCGGTGTTGGAGCAAAACCTGAAGATGTAAAAATTATGCATGATACAGTTGCTCCTCACGGATTAATGGTAAAAGCATCAGGCGGGGTTCGTTCAAAAGAAGAAGCTCTTGCAGTAATTGAAGCAGGTGCTGACAGAATAGGAACAAGTTCAGGCGTTAAAATTGTTTCTGAATAAGATACATTAAATATAAAATTTTTCTTAATAAACCTTTCAAATTAATGAAAGGTTTATTATTTTTATAGTATTATACATGTTGTAAATTCAACTATTATAGGTAATATTTAATGGGTGATGAAGATAAGCAGTTTGATGCAACACCTCAAAAGCTTCAAAAGGCAAGAAAAGAAGGACAAGTTGTAAAATCAAAAGACTTCTCAACAGCATTGTCGCTGTTGATACTTTTTACTGCAATTAATGCATTAGCGCCATTTATATGGGAGCAAATCACACACTTATATATATTATTGTACGAGCAAATTCCAAACGCTAATATTGATAAAATTGGTCTTACATATATATTAACAATGACTGTTGTACCAACCGTTCTTATAATTGGTCCAATATTATTTTTAGCTTGGTGCGTAGCTGTCATGGCTGATTTTATTCAGGTCGGACCACTTGTAGCGACCGCTCCGCTAATGCCTAAACTCGATAAACTAAATCCTACAAAATATTTTAAAAATATAATGTCAGTAAAAACATTATTTGAACTGGTTAAAAATATTTTAAAAGTAGCAATTTTAGGTTTTATTGGCTGGTCGGTATATTCGGCACATTTAACAAGTATTCTACAATTAGCTGCAATAGACAATAACTTTGCCGTAATGATTGAATTTGGGAAATTAATTGTAGAATTTATTTTTAAAGCCTGCCTTGCATTCTTAGTAATTTCAGCAGCAGACTACGGTGTTACAAAATGGAAATTTTTAAAAGACCAAAAAATGTCATTTAAAGAAATAAAGGACGAATATAAAAATACTGAAGGTGATCCTAACGTAAAAGCGGCACTTAGACAACGTCGTATGCAAATGCTTCAAAAAGGTATGATGGATGCAGTTCCCGACTCTGATTTTGTAGTAAGAAACCCTATTCACGTTGCTTGTGCCTTAAAATATGACCAAGCAGAAATGGAATGTCCTGTTTTAACTGCAAAAGGTTCTGAAATGCTAGCCAGAAAAATAATTAAAATTGCAGAAGAAAATAATGTTCCCGTTATTGATAATGCTCCTGTGGCAAGAGCTTTATACCGAATAGTTGATGTAAATCAATACATTCCGCCTGAATTGTACAAGGCTATTGCAGAAATTTTAATTTTTGTGTATAATATGAAGAAGAAACCAAGATAAAATTTTAAAAATATCTTGATAACCGGTTAGTATATGCAAATGCAAAGCAATTCAAGACTTAAAGAATACATAGAAATTGTTCAGAAAGTTGCCAAAGTTGAGCAGCGCCGTATTCCTTCGCACATGGTAGAATACGAAGAACTTGTTAGTATTGGTATTATTGCTGTTCAATCAATGATAAAAGATAAATCCGATGAAGAGTTGGAACACTATAATGCTGCATACATAGGAACAGCCGTACGTTGGGCAATAAGAAACGAACTTAGGAACCGTTATAAATGGTATTCTTTAAAACATAAAAAAGAAGAAGGCGAAGATAGCAATAGTGGTGAAGGTGATGAAGACGGATTAGAAGTAACACCATCAAAAGTTAGGGAAGCTGTTTATGAAACAATTCTTTCTATTGATAGTATTGCATCGGCTAATTCAGACAGTGATTCTCCATTTGACTTTGTAAAAGACACAAAAGCCATGCCTGATGAAGCGGCAGAAATTACTGAAATGGGAAGAATGATAAAAGAGGCTATTGCAACGTTACCTCAAAAAGACAGAACCATTGTTGAGTATCGTTTTTACAGAAATATGCAAGTAAAAGAAATTGCGCGTCAGGTCGGTTTATCATCTTCGCGTATTACTCGTATTGTTCAAGCAGCTTTAAACACTGTTAGAGAATATTTAGAAGCTCACGATCAACACGATTTTTAATTTATAAAATATCCCCTGTATAAAATTTTTTATCGTTTATTACAATAGCTCCGTCATTTGTAATTTTCTGAACAATGCCTGTAATTTTTTCATTCAAATTTGAAATTGTAATTTCTTTATTTATAAAATTTATATATTTTTCATAATCAGACTTTATAAAAACAAATCCTTGTTTTATAAATTTTTCATAATCAGCAAAAAAATTATCAATAAATTTATTTAAAAATTGATTTTTATCAACGGCAGAACCAATTTCCAAATTTAATGAAGTAACTTTTTTATCAATTTTATCAAAATCTTTTTTGTTTGCATTCAAATTTAAACCAACACCTATAATTATTCCTTTTAAAATATTTTGACTAAAAACAGTTTCTGCCAAAATACCTGATATTTTTTTATCATTTACTAAAATATCATTAGGCCACTTAATATTTGGATTAACACCATAGATTACAAAAGTCTGCGCTAATTTTAACGCCGTATATTGAGTAAGATTAGAATAAACCGAATCTAAATATGTCGAAGGCTTTAAAACAATTGACAGGTAAATATTCTCATGTCCTAAATCAACCCAAATTCTATTAAAACGTCCTCTTCCTCTTGTCTGTTTCGAGGTATAAACAATTGTTTTATCAGAAATAAAGTCAATATTTTTTTTACAATAACTGTTTGTTGACTCTATTTCATCAATATATAAATAATCCATAATATAAAATTACAATAAAAATAAAAAATTTGCGATTTTTTTTTGAGCATATTATAATTAACATAACAGAATAGGTATAAAAAATGAGCGAAGGACACTGGATATTAAATATTGGTAATATGGCATTTAATATGGATACCATAATTACGATGTGGGTAACGATGGCTTTATTAATCATTGTGTCACTTTTAGCAACCAGAAAATTGTCAATATTCCCATCAAAACTTCAAGTTATATTCGAATCAATAATTACATATTTTTCCGGTATAGCAGCCTCAAATATGGGCGAAAAGGAAGGAAAAAAGCATTTACCACTGTTGCTAACACTTTTTATGTTTATTTTGACCGCAAATTTATTAGGACAGTTACCTTGGAGATTAATTCACTTACATCAAGGAGAACTTGCATCTCCAAATAACGATATAAACATGACAGCAGCAATGGCAATTGTCGTATCAATTTACTATATATTCTATGGAATAAAGAAAAAAGGATTTCATTTCTTTATTGAAAACTTTAGAATTGACGGCATAATGATTGCACTTGTTGACTTATTAGAATTATTTGTAAGACCTTTTTCGCTTGCGCTACGGCTTTTTGCCAACATTATGGCAGGTGAAATTTTAGTATTTACATTTGCAAGCATGTGTGCATATTTAGCACCTTTGCCATTTATGTTTTTTGAAGTGTTTGTAGCATTAATTCAAGCTCTTGTATTCACGCTTTTATCAACAACATACATTGCACTTGCAGTTAGTGAAAAAGAAGAAAATTAATAAAATAAGTAAATAAATATAAGAAAATAAGGAGAAAAATTATGGCAGTAGAACAAATCGCAACTCAAGTTGCAGCATTCAGTAAATTAGGCGCAGGTATTGCAATCGGTTTTGGTGCAATTGGTGGCGGTATCGGTATTGGTCTTGCAACAAAAGGTATGCTTGAATCTATGGCAAGACAACCTGAAATTGCAGGTAAAGCATTTATAAACTTTATTATCGGTTTAGGTTTGGCTGAAGCAACAGCTATTTACGCTTTATTCATCGCATTGCAGCTTATCGGTTAATAGGAACTAATTATGGAATTTAACGCAACATTTATAGTAGCATTTGTAAGTTTTATCGTATTTACGTTTGTAATGAATTTAATTCTTTACAAACCGATTAATGATATTGTCCAAAAACGTAAAAATTTGGTTGATGCAAACTATAATGATGCTGACAAAAATTCCGAACAAAAAGAAGAAGTTCTAAAAGTGCGTGAAGATAAACTTGAACAAGCCGCAGAAAAAGCAAAGTCTATTGTTGCTCAGAAAACAGAAGACGTTAACAATAAAAAAGACGAAATTACACTGAAAGCAAAAACTGAAGCTCAAAAAAATATTGATGCATACAATCTATACTATAAAAACGCAACAGCGGAAGCAAAAGATTTTCTACGTAAAGAAGTCGTTAATCTCGCTCAAGCTATATCTGATAAATTTTTAGGTGAAAACGAAAAAATAAGTGAAGAAGAAAATAAAGAATTACTTGACAGCATTACTCAAGGATAACGTATATGGAAATTTGGAACACAATCGTACAAACAAATACATTTAATTTTATAATCTTTGTGATAATTTTTGCAATAATACTAAAATTTGCAAAAATCGGTAATCTTATTACTTCAATGCAATCAAAAGTAAATCAATATATTAAAGATTCAGAAATTGCCAAAGAAAATTCAATCGCAGAATTACAAAAAGCTAAAGATAAAGCTGAAAAAGTTGATTCTGAGATAAAAGAAATTATTGATAATGCAGATTTAAATGCAATGCGCTTAGGACGAAAAATTCTTGCTGACGCAAATATTCAATCAGAAAATATTTTAATAAATGCCGACAAAATAAATGATTCAAACGGTAAAAAAATAATTTCAGAATTGACGCAAGAAGCCGCATTACTTTCTGTTGAACTTGCCAAAAGACATATTATCAGTGTTTTAAATAAAAAGCCACAATATCACGCAAAATTTGTAGAAGATAGTATTAAAGAACTGGATAGGTTTACGTTTTAATGAATAATGAAAATAACATTTTAATTGCAAAAAAATATGCAGAGGCATTGATAGATTTTGGTAAAGCCGAAAAAATGTCTTATGTGTCTATTTCTGTTGATTTAGCAAATATTCAATCTATTTTGTCAAAATCTGAAGATTTATATGAGGCTCTTACAAATCCTCTTATTTCAATAGAAGACAAATTAAATATTATAGAAAAGGCTTTTGAAAAAGATGTTGATGTTTTAATTAGAAATTTTTTAAAGGTTTTAACTGAAAAAGACCGATTTAACCTGATTTATGACATAATTAAAATATATAATTCATTATTAGATGAAATAAACGGAATTGCAAGAATTGATGTAATATCAGCTGTTGAATTGAATGATATAGAACAAGCTGATATTCAGGCAAAATTGGCAGAAAAACTAAAAAAACAAGTCGTTATAAAATATAAAACAGATAAATCTATTATCGCAGGACTTGTATTTAAAATGGGCGATGACATAATTGATATGTCTATTGCAAGAAAATTAGAAGACTATAAAATGGCATTAACTAAGTAAAAGAGGAAAAATATATGGTAGCAATTAAACCGGACGAAATTAGTTCTATAATTAGAGAAAAGATTGAGAACTATGAAACAAAAACAGAAGTATCAAATGTAGGTTCAGTCCTTGAAGTAGGTGATGGTATTGCCCGCGTTTATGGATTAAGAAATGCAATGTCAGGAGAATTAGTTGAATTTGAAGACAATAATGGCACATTAGGAATTACAATGAATCTTGAAGAAGATAATGTAGGGGTTGTAATTCTTGGCGATTATACACATATTAAAGAAGGTATGACAGTTAAAACAACTGATAGAATAGCTTCAGTTCCTGTTGGAGAAGGTCTTATAGGCAGAATTATTAACCCAACCGGTAAAGCTATCGACGGAAAAGGTGATATACCTTTTGAAAAGACATTACCTATTGAAAAGGTAGCCCCAGGTATTGTTGCAAGAAAATCAGTACACGAACCACTTCAAACAGGTTTAACAGCAATTGACGCTTTGACTCCAATAGGACGCGGACAGCGTGAACTTATTATTGGTGACAGACAAACAGGTAAGACTGCTATCGCAATTGATACCATTATTAATCAAAAAGGTCAAGATGTAATTTGTATATATGTTGCAATAGGACAAAAAGCTTCTACTGTTGCTCAATTAGCAAAAACACTGGAAAACCACGGAGCAATGGATTATTCAATAATAGTATCAGCAACCGCAAATGATGCTGCACCATTGCAATACATAGCACCATTTGCAGGATGTGCAATAGCAGAAGGTTTCTTAGAACAAGGAAAACACGTATTAATCATATATGATGATTTAACAAAACACGCTCAAGCATACCGTGCAATGAGTTTGCTATTAAAAAGACCACCAGGACGTGAAGCTTATCCAGGGGATGTATTCTATTTGCATTCAAGA
>DJYG01000036.1 GCA_002450015.1 Cyanobacteria bacterium UBA6984
TTGTTTTACTGTTTTAAAAGTTTTGTTTGGTTTTACCTAACCTACTTGCTAAAGTCACTATTTACTGTTCAGCGTTCACTCATATTGTCTTTATCAAACATCACTATTCTTTATAATAGTAATTTAATTTTGTTCCTAAATCTAATCTTTTTCCGTTATTTTTAAATATTCCTAATTTTATGCCTATTTTAGCCAATCTATATAGAATACTTACGCAAATTACTCCAAAACCGTACTTACAAGAACGAATAAAGTTTATAGATGAGGCTTCTTTAAAATATTTTGTTGGACAAGATATTTCGCCTATATTATATCTTTCCATAAATAGTAAAGCAATAATTTCATTGTCAAAAATGAAATCATCATCACAGCTTTCAAGTGGTAATTTTTCCAGAACTTCACGGGTAAATCCCCTAAAACCGGTATGGTATTCCGATAGCTTTTCTTGTAAAAAAAAGTTTTCAAATGCTGTTAAAAATTTATTTGCAACATATTTGTACAAAGGCATGCCACCCTTTAATGCAGAACGACCAAGCATGCGTGATGCAAGTACAGCATCATATTGTTCAAATGCCATCATAGATGACATTGCAGGAATTAACTTAGGGGTATATTGATAATCCGGATGAAGCATGATAACAATGTCTGCACCGGCGTTAAGTGCTGCTTTATAGCAAGATTTTTGGTTTGCGCCGTATCCTTTATTTTTCTTATGTACAATTGTTGTTATTTTTAAAGACTTTGACAGCTCCTTAGTGTTATCTAAAGAGCTGTCATCAACTAAAATAACCTCATCAACAAATTCACGATATATTTCATCATAAGTTTGTTTAAGTGTATGCTCTGCATTATAAGCAGGCATTATAACAACGATTTTCTTACCGTTAAGCATTATTCTTCAGAAATAGCCTCAACAACGACAATTTCGTCATCGTCGTTTTCGTCTTCCAATGCGTCTGTTCTGATAGATGCTTTGTTTGAAGATAATGATTTGTCTTTAACTTTTTTAACTTGTCTTAAAAGCTTATCAGAAAGTAAATCAATACTTGCATACATTGATTCTGCTGTTTCTTCTAAATGTAATTTAACTTTGTCTAAACTGCACCTTACTTCTGCAATATGTTTTTCTGCTGCAGCAGGGTTTTTAATTACTGACAAAATTACTTCTATACCTTGAATTTGGTCATAGTGAGTAGCTACTTTACCAATTTTTTCTTTTACATATGCTTTTATAGCATCTGTTATTTCAATGTTTCTTCCATTTACGTGTATGCGCATTTATGCCTCCAATATATTTTTATAACATAATGATAGGATACAAGAAAAATAAAATAAAATCAATTGATGAGTTAATTAATTATAATATTCATCTGATATTACTTGTTGTAACTCAACGTTAGGTGTACCTAAAACTCTTACTAACTCTAAAACAGAAGCTTTCATTTGACATTTTTGAGATGAACCTGAAAAGAAATCTTTGTAAAAACATCCTTCGCAGTTACATCCTCTTTTGTAACAATCTAATGCAGTTGGTGTCCATCTTCTTACAGCTACTGCACGTCCCATGTCACGACTTCTAAACACTTTATGTCCTCCAAGATTAAATTCTATTTTACAAGATTATGAAATATTTATTTATCAATATTCTAGCTTTTAGCTATTATTGACAACTACCCTAAAATCAAGCTCCGCTTGCTTTATATTAATTGTAAAATTTCAAACTGTTTTTGCAAGTGGGTTTTAGCCTTATTTTCACATTTCGCAACATATAACTCAATCATGCATGGCAGCTATATTTCAACTATATCAATCATGTTCAGAAATAGACTACGACATGGTTTTCAGGTTTTTAATCATGGAAACCCATGGTGGGTGCATGTTTTCATGATTGAAAAAAGATTAAGAAATGTAAATAATTTTCAGAAACCATGCCTTTTTTCAGGTTTCGGGCATGCCTTTCTTATAAAATTTTCTTGAACTACAAATATATTTAATGTATGCTTTTTTTGTAGGATATAAATAGCAAAGGAAGAATGTTTTGGATAACGGATTTATTGAAGACGGGTTTATTGTAAACCTAAGCAATGCAAGTAATGCAGCAGAAGTTATTTATGAATTGAGTTCTATATTGGATATGCCGGAAGCTCAAAACAAAAAAATTTGTTTAAAACTTGAAGGTATTGATTTAACTCAATCTCAATTATTAAGTATCAAGGCGTTAATTCAGTCTATGGATTCGACACTCGAATTTATTGATACAACATCAGAAGTTACAAAAGATGCTGCAAATATACTGGAAATTCACATTTCAGAATTGAAAAACGAAATGGAAATACCTCAAATTCAACCAACAGAGGAAGAATTACAGCAACATACAACAAACCCTAATCTTTTTGGCGAAGTTCATGATTTTGCATTTCAAGAATTAGCACAAGAAGAAGGTATTCTAAAACCGGAAGAAATCAAAACTTACATGACGATGGACGAAGATGAAACTCCGGATGTAGAACTTAAAGATGAAGAAGACGATGTTGAAAAACTACCTACATTGTACTTAAATCAAACACTTCGTTCAGGTCAAACAGTTACTTCTGACGGTAATATTGTTGTTGTTGGAGATGCAAATCCGGGAAGTGAAATTATTGCCAGAGGTGATGTTACTGTTTGGGGGGTTTTGGGCGGTATTGCTCATGCAGGCTCAAAGGGTAATGCAAATGCTTGTATAAGAGCTTTAAAAATGAATGCAATTCAATTAAGAATAGCTAATTTCTATGCAAGACGCGTTAATACAGAAAATATACCATTTGTTCAAAAATCGACATCTTTTGTTCCGGAAGAAGCAAGAGTTGACGGAAAGACAATAGTTATAAAGACAACATACGAAAGTAAGGAGAAATAATGACAGGCAGAGTACTAGTAATTACATCAGGAAAAGGTGGTGTAGGAAAGACAACTACGACTGCGAATATTGGTACAGCTTTAGCAAAAGCAGGTAACAAAGTTGTTTTAATTGATACGGATTTAGGTTTAAGAAATTTAGATTTGCTACTAGGTTTGGAAAACAGAATTGTTTACACAATAGTAGATGTTGTTGAAGAACGATGCAAACTAAAACAAGCGTTAGTAAAAGACAAAAAAAATCCAAATTTATGTTTGTTAGCAGCGGCTCAAACAAGAGATAAAACCGCAATTACAGGTGAACAATTAAAAAGCATTTGCGAAGAACTAAAAGAGGATAACGATTTTATTATTATTGACTGTCCTGCCGGTATAGAACAAGGTTTTGAAAATGCAACCGCAGGTGCTAGTGAGGCAATTGTTGTTGCTACACCTGAAATGTCGGCTGTTCGTGATGCAGACAGAATTATAGGACTATTAGAAGCCAAAGAACATATTGAAAAATATCATTTGTTATTGAACAGAGTTCGTCCTAATTTGATTAAAACAAACGATATGATGAGCGTTGAAGATGTTGTTGAGATATTATCTTGTAAACTTATAGGTATAATTCCGGAAGATACAGGTATTATTACATCAACTAATAAAGGTGAACCGATTGTAAATGATGAAAAATCTCTTGCAGGTCAAGCTTATCATAATGTTGCAAAAAGAATTATGGGAGAAGATGTTGAATTCTTAAACATTGACGAACCTCAAGATTTTATTTCAAAAGTTAAAGCATTTTTCTTAAAATTATTTAAGAAGGAGGCTTAACCGATGAAAGAAATATTTGCAGATTTCTATAATAGAATTGTGGAATTTTTCTCAAAAACAGAAGAAAAAGATAAAACAAAAGATGTTGCAAGAAACAGATTAAAGTTAGTTTTAATGCAAGATAGAACTAACTTAAATCCTCGTCTTTTAGAACGTTTGAGAGGCGAAATGATAGATTTGCTTTCCAAATACGTAGTTATGGATAAGGAATTGTTAGAACTGAACTTTACACCCGAAGATGACCAACTGGCATTAATGCTTTCAATTCCTGTAATAAGAGCAAAGGATGAGGAAGAAATTGAAGCGGCTCTGAAAGCTGAAGATGAAGAAAAAGAACGTCTTGCAAAACTTGCTGAAGAAGCGGAAGAAGATGATGAAGAAGATGATGATGATGAATCAGATGATTTAGAAGAAGATATTGAAACAGATAACGAAGAAGATACTTCAGAAGTAAGTGACAGTGAAGAGGAAACTGACGAAACTTCTTCTGAGATGTCTGAAAATTCAGAAATACCGCCACCAAAAAAGAAAAAGAAAAAACATAAAAAGAAAAAATATCAACAATCTGAAAATACAGATAATGAAGAAAAAAAAGAAAATCTTGAAGAGAAAGACAATATCGAAAATAAAATAGAAAATACAGAGCAAACTGAAACAGCAGATAAACAGTTAACAGAAGAAATAAAACAAGAAGAATAATAAAAAGCAAAAAGAAGGAGTTTTAATTACATTAAAACTCCTTCTTTTATTCTGAAATTTTGTTAAAATACAGTATTTAAATTCAAATAGAATTTAAATAATTTTATTTTTATATGTAAATTTATGTTAAAGTCATGAACACAAGACCTGTTTTGATGAGGGATTATTTCTTAATATTACTGGATTGTAGAGATTTTTTAAAAATAACGTGAAATCTCGTGAAAGTTGCAAAATTCAAAAAGTGCGTTATAATTAAAATACAGACCAAAAATCCTTCATCAAAACAGGTCTTCAGTACCAATATGTTGAAGGATTTTTGAAAAAGCACTATGAGTGAACAGTAATGAGTAAACTGTTGACTGTCATTCTGAGGGCAAAGCCCGAAGAATCCAAAAAAAGTAACTGGATACTTCGCTAGCGCTCAGTATGACAAAAATATAAATAAAGAAAGGAAGTATAACATGCTAAAAAGAATATTATTTACAATTCACAGTTTACTTTTTTCTAAAGCAATTGCATTTACTTTAGCTGAAACACTGATTGTAATGGGTATAATCGGTGTTGTTGCAGCATTGACACTTCCAAATTTAAACTCCTCAACAGGTGACAAAGAAAAAGTTGCTAAAGTTAAAAAAATATATTCAAATTTGAGTGATGCTATCGGTCGTGCAGAAGCTGTTTATGGTCCATTAGATGAATGGTGTGTCAACTATGAAGATAGTTGCCATGGTAGAATGATGGATAGAATAACAGAATTTATGAAAGTTACCAAAAAATGTAATTTATCCGATTCTTGTATAATGGATTTTGGGGATTATACAATGGCTGGCGGTTCAAGTAGATGTAGCAGGGCTGTTATTGTTGCTGATGGTACGGCAGTATGTTTTGCGTATGATCATAGTGCAAGTAGAAGCGATTCTATTATAAAATTTAAAATTGATATAGATGGACCAAATAGAGGGCAATGTGAATCAGGAAAAGATACTTTTCAATTTGGTTATAATATAAAAAAACAAGTTTTAGAACCTCTATGGAATGATACATATATGTCAAGCAGTACATATGTGGATAAAGAAGAAGGCTATTTTGATATAGATGCAGCCAGTTCCTGGGTGATTAATTTTGGCAACATGGATTACATAAAAACTCCTGATGGCACGACATGTCCTAATGATACAGAGCTTGCTTTTGACGGTAATCACAGTTGCAAATAAATAATTCTTAAACAAATTTATAGAACTTCTTTATATGTTTTAAAATGAGCTTTGCACACTTCTATAAGGCGTTCTTTTCCGTGTTTTAATATGAATTTTGCAGCTGCATCTTTCACTATATTATTGCAACCCTTTGGAAAATCACAACCAAATGCAAGTTCCATTTGTTTCATTTTTTGTACAAATGTAGCACGAGCAAGAACGCTTGCTGCTGCGACTGCTATATCGCTTTCAGCTTTAACCATTTGTTCTAATCTAATGCCCTTTCCTCTTGTTTGAAGAGCATTTTGTATTAGGCTTTCATCTCCAAATTTATCTGAAAGAGCATATTCACAAGAGTTTTTTTCTAAAATATTTTCAATAACTTTTGCGTGTCCCCAAGCTAATAATTTATTAAGATTCCCAAAGTTTTTATATAATTCGTTATATCTTGCATTTCCTATTGCAATCACTGAAAATTTTGCGTGTTTTTGAATTTGAGTAGCAAATTCTAATATTCTTTTATCTGTTATTGTTTTTGAATCCCTAATACCCAAATCTTTAAATATTTTTGCACTATTTTCATCAACCATTACACCTGCAATAACGAGCGGTCCGAAAAAGTCCCCTTTTCCTGATTCATCTGTGCCAATATGCGTTACAAATTTATTTTCCATATTAAGATTTTAACATACATTTGAAAAATTGATATATTTTAGGTAAAATTATTAAATAAGAGGTGATTTATGATTAAAGTTGCAGTTTGCGGCGCAAACGGAAAAATGGGTAAAGAAGTTGTTGCTGCAATTAATAATGATAAAGGAATGGAACTTGCAGCCCAAATTGATATTAAAAATAGCGAATTTGAAACAATCGAACAAGCACATAATAAAAAAGATATTGATATTCTGGTAGATTTTACACAACCATCATCAATATATGAAAATGCTTTATATTGTTTAAATAATAATATTAATATTGTTATCGGAACAACGGGATTAAAAGATAATCAAATTGAAGAATTAAAGCAACTTTCAGAAAAAAATAAAACAGCTTGTTTTATAGCACCGAATTTCTCAACAGGAGCAGTTTTGATGATGAAATTTGCACAGTTAGCTGCAAAGTATTTTGATAATGCGGAAATTATTGAACTTCATCACAATCAAAAGAAAGATGCTCCATCAGGAACAGCTGTAAAAACGGCTCAACTTATGTCAGAAGCAAAAGAATCTTTTATACGGGGTAATTGTTTTGAAACAGAAACCTTGAAAGGTGCAAGAGGTGCAAATTCCTATTCTGATATACATATCCACTCGGTAAGAATGCCCGGTTATATGGCATCCCAAGAAGTCATTTTTGGCTCGGACGGACAAACTCTTACAATAAGGCACGATTCAACAAATCGTTCTTGCTATATGCCCGGTGTAATTATGGCGATAAAATATGCTTATGAACATAAAATTTTTACATACGGACTAGATAATATTTTGTAAAGGAAATAGAAATGGAACAAAGAAAACCGAATATCGCTGTTTTAGGCGCAACAGGAGTTGTTGGCAGACATATTTTAGAAATTATGGAAGAATTAAAAATTCCTTATAATTCTGTAAAACTGCTTTCAAGTGCAAAAAGTGCAGGTTCAAAATTAACTTTTGACAGTAAAGAATATATTCTTGAAGAAGCCACACCGGAATCTTTTGATGGCATTGACATTGTGCTTGCATCAGCAGGTGCTTCAACAAGTAAACAATTTGCTCCTGAAATTGTAAAAAGAGGCGGATTAATTATTGATAATTCAAGTGCATTTAGAATGGATAAAGATGTTCCTCTTGTAATAGCAGGAGTAAATGATGATGATTTAAAAAATCATAAAGGTATAATTGCAAATCCAAATTGTTCCACATCACAATTAATTCTTGCTTTAAAACCTTTAAATGATTTAGCAAAAATTAAAAGAATGATAGTTTCTACATATCAATCTGTAAGTGGTGCCGGACTTGCGGCAATAAACGAATTGAAAGAAAATACAAAAGCAAGGTTGGAAAATAAAGACTTTACACCGGTAAAATTTACTCAAGAAATAGCATTTAATTGCGTACCTCAAATAGATGTATTCTGCGAAAACGGTTATACAAAAGAGGAAATGAAAGTTACCAATGAAACAAGAAAAATAATGCATTTTTCTGATGATATGCCTATTTCTTGTACAGCCGTAAGAGTTCCTGTATTTGTGGGTCATTCGGAAGCTATTGATTTGGAATTTGAAAACTCTATTACGGCTCAACAAGCAAAAGATGCTTTAGCAAATGCTTATGGTATAGAAGTTGTTGATGATATAGAAAACAAAAAATTCCCAACTGCAATTCAATGTGCAGGAAAAGATCCTGTTTATATTGGAAGAATAAGAAAAAATATCGCATTTGAAAATGGTATTTCTTTCTGGTGTGTAGGTGATAATTTGAGAATTGGAGCTGCATTAAATACTGTTCGAATTTGTAAAAAAGTTATTGAAATGGGGTTATTTTAATGGGTAAACTTGTTTCACAAGATGAAATAATAACAATAGTAAGAAATCTGCAAAAACAAGGTAAAACCGTTGTAACTACAAACGGATGTTATGACATTCTTCATGTCGGGCATGTAAGATATTTGCAAAAAACAAAAGAATATGCTGATTATTCTGTAATAATGTTAAATTCTGACAGTTCTGTTAAGAAAAATAAAGGCGACAATCGACCTATAAATACTGAATTAGACAGGGCAGAGATATTATGTGCTTTATCTTGTGTTGATTATGTGGTAATATTTGATGAGAAGTCACCTTGCAGATTGTTGGATGCTATAAAACCTAATTTCCATACAAAAGGTGCGGATTATACTTTAGAAACACTTCCAAAAGAAGAACAAGATGTAATATTGAATAATAATATAGAAGTTAAATTTATCGAATTTGTCCAAGGTAAATCTACAACAAAGACAATTCAAAAAATGAAAAATATATAAGGAGAAATTATGAAAGAGTTTTCAGTAGAAGAAATTTCACAAATAGTAGGCGGAATCTTAACAAAAGTCGAAGATGCTAAAATTAGAATGATAGCACCACCTTTATTGTGTGATGAAAATATGTTGGCACTGGCTTTGGGTGAAGAAGAAATAGGAAACCTTTCAAAAACTAAAGCAAAAGCTGCTCTTGTTCCTTTGGGCGTAAGTTTTGATGGAATTACTGTTATAGAAGTCGAAAGACCAAGACTTGCAATGATGAAACTTTTAACTTTATTCTATGAAGAACCTTATGTAAATGATAATGTTCATCCTACCGCAGTCGTTCACCCGGAAGCAAAAGTTGCACAATCTGCTAAAATCGGTGCAAATGTCGTAATTTCAAAAGGTGCTGTTGTAGGAGAAAATACAAGAATTTTAGCAAATTCATATATTGGTAATAATGCAAAAATTGGTGAGAATTGCTTTTTCCATGCCAATGTAAATGTAGGTGATAGAGTTGTTGTTGGAAATAATTGTATTTTACACCACGGTGTATCATTAGGTGCTGATGGTTTTAGCTTTGTAACAGAAACTCCTGATAATATTGAGCAAGCACGCAAAGAAGGCGAAATTAAACAAGAAAATAAAGAGCAAAAAATATTTAAAATTCCATCATTAGGTTCTGTTGTATTGGGTAATAATGTTGAAATAGGTGCAAATACAGCAATAGATAGAGGTACTATCGAAAATACAATTATTGGTGATGACACAAAAATTGATGACCTTGTAATGATTGGTCATAATTGTCGTATAGGCAAAGGATGTATGATTGTATCACAAGTAGGTATAGCAGGAAGCTGCGTTATCGGTGATAGAGTAGTTATTGCAGGTCAAGCAGGTTTGGCTGACCATTTAAACATTGGCAGTGACAGTTTAATCGCTGCAAAAGCAGGTGTTTCAAAATCATTCCCTGAAAAGTCAATTATTGTTGGTATTCCTGCTGTTCCAAGGAAAGAATTTATTAAACAATTAAAAACATTGAAAGATGCAGGTGAATTGATTGCAAAATTTAGAAAATATGAACCAATGTTAAAGACATTCTTGGAAGATAGCGAAGAAAACTAATTATGGCAACAGTAAAAAAAGAATTCACTATAAAAGGTAACGGCTTGATGAAAAATCAAGAGTGTGAAGTTACAATCAAACCTTCAACATCAGGTAGAATAAAATTTTATGTAAAAGAATACGAAGATGCTGTTGTTGCTGATGTTGATAATGTATCATCAACAAGTCATTGTATTTGTATTGGGCAAGGTAATCGCCAAATAATGCTTATTGAACATTTTATGGCAGCGTGTGCATTTTGCGGTATTGATTCTATTGATGTGCATTTGACTCAAAATGAAATGCCTATTTTGGACGGAAGTTCTTATGAATGGGTTAAAGCATTCAAAAAAGCAGGTGTTGAAAGAGTTAGTCCGGTTTACTATACATTATTAGAACCTGTTTCTTATCTGAATGGTAAAACACATGTTGTTATTGTTCCTGATGAAGAATTGAGAATTTCATACGGTGTAAATTATGACCATCCGGATTATAGACACAGATGGGCAAGCTATGATACAAAAAATAACAATGATATAATTGAGGCAAGAACGTTCGGTTTTTTACATGATTTGAAAAAGTTTCAATTTTTTGGTTATGCAAAAGGTGTTACTCAGGAAAATACTGTTGGATTTACTGATGATGGCGGTTATACTACAAAATTAAGAAGTGATAGAGAACCAATTAAACATAAAATTCTTGATATAATAGGTGATTTATATTTAACAGGGGTAAATCCACTATATTTAAAAGCTCAAATTATTGCAAAAGAAGCAGGACATGCTGTGCATGTTAAAACAGCAATGAAACTAAAAGACAAATTAATAAAATGCTAAATGGAGATAAAAAATGACAGAAGAACAAAAAACAATATTAACTTATGATGCTATACAAATTTTAGACTTAATTCCGCATCGTTATCCATTTTTACTGGTTGATAAAATTACAGAATGTGTTCCGGGTGAATATTCTATCGGATATAAAAATTTAACTTGGAATGAAGAATTTTTCCAAGGTCATTTTCCAGATAATCCTGTTATGCCCGGGGTTTTACAAGTAGAGGCTATGGCTCAATGTTCTGCACCTATACTTTTATCAATGGACAAATTCCAAGGTAAATTAGCATTATTTGCTGCAATGGATAATGTTAGATTTAAAGGTATTGTGCGTCCGGGGGACAGATTAGATATGCGAATTGATTTAATAAAACTAAAAGGACCAATCGGCAAAAGCCACGGTGTTGGTATGGTTGATGGTAAAATAGTAGTTGAAGCAGATATGACAGTTTGTATAAAATAATAAAATTATGAGCAATTTGATTGTAATTATTGTAGTTGCGGTATTATTAATAATATTTTCAGCTTTCTCAATATTTAGTTTATTAATATCCAAAAAAGTTTTCTTTTGTGCTTTTCCTCGTTTGGCAGCATTTGGAGATCCTAATAAAATGAGATTTATTCATTTAAACGGATTTTTCTTCATTATTTCAAACGATATTTGGTGCAAAGATATAGTATATCAAAATGAAGCTGTAAATATGATGTTCCAATACAATTTGCGTTCAACGATGAATGCTACCGAGATTTTAAATAATAAAAAACCTTTAAATATAGAAATGTTTGATACTGTGTCAAAAAAACAAATGTCTTATACAGTACCACATAATTGCAAACCTCAAGCAATAAGATTTTTTAATAAGTATAGAGAACTTATGAATAGAATTAATCAACATAAAATGACAGGTAATTAAAATGTTGTGTCAAAAACCTTTTTTCATGAGATAATTAAATCAAAAGAGAATGAAAGAAGGTAAATTTATGTCAGAAGAAGTAAGAGTTAGAATTGCACCGTCACCAAGCGGTAATTTACATGTTGGCACAGCAAGAACAGCTTTGTTTAATTATTTATATGCAAAAAAAGTTGGCGGAAAATTTGTATTAAGAATTGAAGATACAGACGCTGAACGTACAAGTCAAGCTTATATTGATAATATTTTTGACAGTTTAAAAGCATTAGGCTTAAATTGGGATGAAGGTCCTGATGTTGGCGGGCCTTATGGTCCTTATACTCAATCTGAAAGATTTGATATATATCCAAAATATGTGCAAGAATTGTTAGATAAAGGCTTTGCTTACGAATGTTTTTGTACTCCAGAAGAATTAGAAGCTGAAAAAGAAGAAGCTACAAAAAATAAACAAGCTTATGTTTATTCTAAAAAATGTGAAAATTTGACAGAAGAAGAAAAAGAAAAATTAAGAGCAGAAGGTAGAAAACCTGCTATTCGTTTTTCAATAGATAAAGCAAGAAAAGCTTTCCATGATTCACCTGTAATTCACTTTGACGATTTGGTAAAAGGCGATTTACATCAGGATACAAGCTTGATTGGTGATTTTGTAATAATGAAATCGAACGGTTCTCCAACATACAACTTTGCAGTTGTAATTGATGATATGTTAATGAAAATATCGCATATTATCAGAGGTGAAGACCATATTTCAAATACATTTAAACAAATTTTAATTTATGAAGCTCTAGGAGCAAAAGTTCCGAGATTTGGACATTTAGGTATGATTTTAGCACCTGACAGAAGCAAATTATCAAAACGTCATGGTGCGACGGCTGTTTCAGAATTTGTGGAAAAAGGCTACTTAACAGATGCTCTAGTAAACTTTGTTGCATTGCTCGGATGGGCGCCATCAGACGGTGTAGAAATAAAAACGGTTGATGAAATTGCTCAAGACTTTAGAATTGGCGAAGTTTCATCATCAAATTCTGTATTTGAATATGACAAATTAAATTGGATGAACGGTCAATATATTAAAAAATTAAGTACGGAAGATTTAAAAGAACGCTTAAAACCATTTTTATCTCAATATGATTTATCAGAATTAACGGATGAACAATATACAAGAATGGTTGAAGTTACAAGAGAACCATTAACTATTCTTTCCGATATAACAGATGCAGTTCCATATTTCTTCGGCAAAGATGTTGTTGTTGATGATGAAGTTCAAACAACAGTTCTTGATACTGAAACTTCTCAAGATGTATTAAAAGCTTTTGTAGAACAAGCTAAAGAATGGGAATGGACTGAAGAAAATTTACATGAAAAAATGGAAGTTTTTAGAGGCGAATTTAAAGAAAAAGGTATTAAACCAAAAGTTACAATGTGGGCTATAAGAGGTGCTGTTACAGGAAGAACTCGTGGTGCTGATATGACCGCAGTTCTTGCTATTCTTGGTAAAGATAGAGTTCTGGAACGTGCTAAAAAAGCTATAAAATAAAATTTTAACTGCAAATAGCCGACTTAAGCAATTTAAAAATTTATATTTTAAATTTAAACTCTCTTTATTACTATAAAGAGGGTTTAAATTTATGGATAACATTAATAAAACGATATATGAAATTGTTAAAGATTCAGAAACAAATAGAATTACAGTTTTTACAGATGATTTGAAAATAGAAGGCTTTGTATATCAATGTGAAGGTAAATGCAAGCAAGTTGCAGATAATATTCTTACATTGAATGACGCAATAGTATGCAGATTAGAAGATTATTGCAGCTGTGATGAAGATGAATGTTCTTGTAATGATTTTGTTTGCTTTAAATATAACTGGTTAAACATCATGCATTCAAAAATTGTTGCATTCAGCTTAATAAAATAATAAATTTATTGCTAATATTAAATCATATATAAATTGGTATTTATCAAATAATATTTTAAAAAATTTATATTTTAATTTGTAACATTTTTATTTTTTTTGAAATTATACAATATTGAAATTTTTATAATATAATAGTGGTAGATATTAAAGGTATATATGATAAAAAACAGTGATAATATTGGAAATAAAGATAAATTGATAAATATTTTTATTGCAACTATTTTTGTCTTGGTTGTAGTTGGTGTATTTGCACTATTCCATCTAATGTCAAAGCAAATTAATTCTGCAGAAAAAATTGTCAGTGAAGTTTCACAACAGTTGTCTTTAAATGTATATAACCGTATTGCAGGTGATTTACAAGTTCTTGAAATGATTTCAAGTTCAATTGGAGATAGCATTTCAAGCTTTAAACCTTCAGAATTAACGTCTTATTTGAAAGTTGGCGGAAGACAAGCAGCATTTAATTCGTTTTCTTTTATTACTTTAGATGGAACTTCATATAATGTAAGTCGTAATTCAGGACTTGATAAAAAGACTACAAATGAATCAAAAACACCTTGTTTTGATGAAGCAAAATTGGGCAAAGCATGCTTTAACCGTGTCCAATTTGAAAATAAAAATGGCATGTCCGTATCAAGAAATATTTATGCTGTTCCGATAAAATCAAAGGGTAAAACAGTGGCAATATTTTCAGCAAAAGCAAGAGCAGATATTTTTAAAACAATTTTGGATGTAAATACATTCAATGGTACTGCATTTAGCCATATTATCCGTAGCAACGGTGATTATGTTTTACGTTCTAATAATCCGGCAATAGATATTTTCCAGAATTTCTTTGACCAACCGGAAGTGTTTCTTTCTACCAGAAAATCAAAACTTGTAAAAGATATTAGTAATGAAAATACAGGTGTCTTTTGGACATTTTTAGATAACCAATTATGGCTTGCGGCGTATTCACCTGTTATGTTTAATGATTGGTTAATTGTTTTATATGTTCCTGCAAAAGTGCTTGCACTTAGTGTAATCGAAGCAATTTTCTTTACTGTTGGTATAATGTTAGCTATTAGTTGTTTGCTGTTCTTAATTCTTAAACGAATTGAATTTTTGCAAAAGCAAGCTTATGAAAAAATGATTCAAATAGCTTTTTATGATGATGTAACAGGTGGATATAACAAAGCTAAATTTATTATAGAAGCTCAAAATATTTTAAAAAATGTTTCATCTTCAGATAAGTATGCTCTTATTTTGATGGATATAGCAAAATTTAAGGTTATTAATGAACTTTATGGCTTTGATATGGCAAATGTTATATTGAAAGATGTTTATAACATAATTAAACCAAACTTGCCAAAAGGTTCATTGTTGGCACGCTCTTATGCTGCAACATATATATTTATAATAAAATACAAAAATGAAAACGATATAAATAGAACAGTTGATAAAATTCACCAAGAAATAGATAATTACAACAATGACAAAATGAACAGGCTAAAAGAAACACAGAATAAAGCTGTTGCAAAACTAGTACCTTTATTTGGTGTTTATTTAATAAACGATGTTACTGTTCCAATTTATACAATGTGTGACCGTGTTGGATTGGCAAAGCGTACTATTGCAGATGATGTTAATAAATATATTTCATACTATGATGATAATTTAAGAAAACAACTTTTAAGTGAAAAAAATATTGAAGATGAAATGCATACAGCATTAGCAAATGACCAGTTTGTTATGTATTTACAACCTAAGTATAATATGAAAACACTTAAAGTTGCAGGTTCAGAAGCACTAGTAAGATGGATTCATCCGACAAAAGGTTTTATTCCGCCTGGGGATTTTATTCCTTTATTTGAAAAAAACGGATTTGTTCTAAATGTTGACAGATACATCTGGGAACAAGCCTGCAAAGCAATTAAAAGTTGGATTGACAGAGGTTATGAGCCTGTTCCTATTTCAGTGAATGTTTCAAGACTACATTTAAGTAACGAATTTTTTATAGATGATTTAAAAGATTTAATAAGTAAATATAAAATTCCTGCAAAATTATTAGAACTTGAATTGACTGAATCTGCAAGCTTTGAGGATTTTGATAAGTTTATTGATACTGTAAATGAACTTAAAAAACAAGGTTTTAGTATTGCAATGGATGATTTTGGCTCAGGATATTCATCTTTGAATATGTTAAGACAAATCCCTTGTGATATCTTAAAACTTGATAGAGGCTTTATTAATGATACGACAACTGATGAACGCGGCAAAATAGTTGTTCAGCATGTTCTTTCTATGGCTAAGAATTTATCATTAAAAACTGTTTCAGAAGGTATTGAAACTGTTGAACAAGCTCAGTTTTTAACTGATTCAGGCTGTGATATTGCTCAAGGATTTTTATATGCAAAACCAATGCCTTTAGATGAATTTGAAAAAATTGCATTTACAAATAACGAAAAATTAAATATTGAAGGTTTAAAAATAAATTAATAAATTTAAAAAAAATAGTCCCTTTATATTTATTCAAGGGACTATTTTTTAAATTTTTATTTTTTTAATTAAATTAAATTAAGAGAAGAATCTTTTTAAAATACCGTCAAAACCTTTGCCATGACGAGCTTCATCTTTTGCCATTTCGTGAACTGTATCGTGAATAGCATCTAAACCTAGTTCTTTAGCTTTTTTAGCCAAAGCCATTTTACCGTCACATGCTCCGAATTCAGCTTCAGCTCTCATTTCAACATTTTTCTTTGTAGAATCTGTCAAAACTTCACCTAACAATTCAGCGAATTTAGCAGCGTGTTCAGCTTCTTCGAATGCATATCTTCTGTATGCATCAGCAATTTCAGGATAACCTTCTCTTTCAGCTTGTCTTGACATTGCAAGGTACATACCAACTTCGCAACATTCACCTGTGAAGTTATCTCTCAAACCTTTTAAAATTTCTTCGTCAACACCTTTTGCAATTCCAACAACGTGTTCTGTTGCATAAGTTTTGTTGTTTTCATCAACTTGTTTAAATTTGTCACTTGCTGCATTACAAACTGGACATTTTTCAGGAGCGTGATCACCTTCTTGTGTGTATCCGCAAACTGTACATACGAATTTCATTATAATTTCCTTTCTTTTTTATGATACATTCCTATTTTAGCATATCAAACCAGTATGTAAATATATTAAAAATAAAATTTATAAACATAGTTTATTGAGGTTTAACTATGTAGTAATATATTGTATATTTTCTAGGCATGCCAAGAGCATTATGAACAAAAAATTCATATTGTACAGGTTCAATTTTGTAATTTTCATCTAAGTACGGACAAGATTTTTTTGTATAGCTGATGACGCCACCTTTAGTTCTATCAACAATTAACACCCCGTATTTTTTCAAATCTTCTTCATTAATCCAAGGATTTTTATATCCGTGAGTATCTAAAATAGTTGCAGGATGTGTATCACCGTATATAGTTAATGGTATTGTCCATTCCAAATATCCCCCAACATATTTTACCGGTGTTTTTATTTCTTTAGCCCAAGCAGATTTTAAATCTCCAAAGACTGTTGCAACAGGATAACGACTTCTGTAATTTTTTTCAACAGTAAGCAAAGTTCCCAGTGAAAGTGCAACAATTATCATTACTAAATAAGCTGATTTAAGTACAAATTTAAATTCTTTTTCTTGAATTTTTGTCGGAATAAAGTAAAATAATGTAATTCCAAGCATAAACCAAAATTCGTATCCCCAGCGAGGACGCATTGTTCCGCCTTCGAACAAACCCATTAAAAGATGAATTATCAATGGTGCAAATCCAAGTAACAATATAAAATATGCATCTGGTTTATTAAAATTGTTTGTAAATTCAAATTTTGATTTATATTTTATTTTTAAAGCTATAAATATTAACAAAGAACCTATTATCACTGCCAATTGCATTAATAAAAACATAAGCGGTGCGGTTATATGATTTAGCCAGCTTGTTGCAGTTAATTCACCTTCAAAATACATAAAAGGGAAAAAATCATATTTTATTAGCCATAATAAATGAGGTAAGAAAATAATAAAAGCTATTATTACAGAAAAATAGAAGAATTTATTTTTAAAAATATCCCTTTTAAATATTAATGCCCAAATAGCCATTGGTATTATTAATAAAGCTGTCTGATATTTATTTAGAAAGCTAATTCCGACAATCAATCCGAGTTTTATCCAATCCGCAGGATTTTCTTTAGTAATACAATTATAAAAATAATATGAAATTGCCGGCAAAGTAAATAAAAGTATTACATCAGGATTAAACCCGTAATATCCGGTTACGTAACTATAAGCCCAACATCCTTCTAAAATTATAACGGAAAGCATTGCCTTGTTATCATCTAAAAAATACTTAGCCAATCTGTATATATAAATAAATCCAAGCAGTATAAATAGCTGACTTATAAAATAAATGCAAAAATCAAGCTTAAATGGCATATAAGCGGCATAAGACAACCAAGCTGCAAGAGGTGGATGTTTTGGTGTGCCGAAGTCGTGCAGCATACCCCAATAAATACCTTCAAGTGCATCTGTCGGCATAACAGTTCTAATTAAAGAAACTGATGTCCATACAATTAAGTGAATTGCCAAAAAGATATAAAATAATCTTTTTTCCGTTTTATTTATTACTTTTTCTTTCATACATTCAAATTATACATCGAATATAGAATTTATAATTATATTAATTTTGCTGTCTTAAAAGTTGTGATAAATTTAAATAAGGTAAATAGAATAAAACTTTACATGTCTGCATATTTTTTGTACTATCTTATTAGAAAAAGGGGAAGTTATGACAGATAAAAACGATAAAGTTATAGACTTGTTTTCTAAAGTAAACAAAAATTTTACTCACGAAGAACTTGAACAAATAAGGTTTTTTGAAGGATTTCATTACGTAAAAATAAACAAAGATAAAAATAACAAAAAATTTAATGCATCATTACTAAAAAAATATGCAGAAAGCTGCCACTATATTGTTCGTGTAATGAGAGATGTTGATGGTGAAGTTTGGGTGTATAACTATGATGTTCGCAATGACGAATTATTCAAATTTATGGAAAAGTTTAATGAAAATAAATTAAACGGAACTATTATTGAAATTGATAAATATTTTCCTGAAGGGTTAGCATAAATTGAAATTTTTTGAACAATATCACGAAAGATTATACAAATGTTCAAAACCATATCAATACGTTGGCGGAGAAGTTTATTCCGCTAATAAAGATTTTGATAAGGCTTCTGTTCGTTTTGCAATGTGCTTTCCTGATAAATACGAAATAGGAATTAGTAATTTAGGTGCAAGAATTTTATATAATCAAGTCAACAAGCAAGATAGGTTTATGGCTGATAGAGCTTATGCCCCAGAACCTGATTTTAAACCTGATGTTTTATATGGGGTTGAATCAAAAAGACCGATTAATCAATTTGATATTGTTGGTTTTTCGCTGCAATATGAATTATCTTATCCGACAATTTTAAAAATGTTGGAAATGTCAAAAATTTCAATAAGAAATAAAGACCGAAAAGAAGATGAGCCAATTATAATTGCGGGTGGTCCTTGCTGTTTTAATCCCTTGCCAATGTCTGAATTCATAGATATTTTTGTAATCGGTGACGGAGAACAAGCTATAATTGAATTGTGCGAAGTTGTTGAAAAAAACAAAGATTTGCCAAGACAAGAACGAATAAAAAAAATATGCGAAATAAAAGGATTTTGGTCTGCAAGTGTTGGAGGTAAAGTTCAAAAAAGAATTGAACCATTAACTTACGAAACAGCATTAACAAAACATCCGATTGCTTTTTCATCATCAATTCACGATAGAGCTATTGTTGAAATTCGTAGAGGTTGTGGCAGAATGTGCCGTTTTTGTCAACCGGGACATGTTACATTGCCAGTTAGAGAGCGAAATGCAGAAGATATTATAAAAATTACGAAAGAACTTGTAAACAATACCGGATATGATGAATATTCTTTATTATCGCTATCTTCAAACGATTATTCAAATATAAAGGAAGTTATAAAAGAACTAAGTTGTGATTTTGACAAAAAGAAAGTTGGTGTATCACTTCCAAGTCAACGTATTGACGGATTTAATCTTGAACTGGCTGAACTTACTCAGTCTGTAAGAAAATCAACAATGACACTTGCTCCGGAAGCGGGCAGTCAAAGACTTAGAAACGTTATAAAAAAGAATATTTCAGAAGAACAAATTTTAAGTGCAGTTTTGCAACTTTATGAAAACGGCTGGAGCAGAATAAAATTTTATTTTATAGTAGGACTTCCAACTGAAACAATTGAAGATATGGATGAAATGGCAGCGTTGATGGAAAAAATTCGATATTGCTGCCGAGGCTTAAAACAAAAAAAAGGACTAAAACACGGACTTGATATTACTTGTACTCTTTCAATTTTTGTGCCTAAACCTTTTACTCCATTTCAATTTTGTCCACAAATGGATTTGGATGAAGTAATGCATCATATCAACTATTTGAAAGAAAAAACAAAAAATATAAAAGGTTTAAAATTAAATTATCACGAACGTTTTGTATCTCAAATAGAGGCAGTTTTAACTCGTGGTAACAGTAGTTTGTGCGATTATATTGAAAGTTTATATAAAAAAGGCTGCTATCTTGATGCTTGGGGTGAATATTTTGACAAAAATGTTTGGTCACAGACTGCAGAAGAATGTGGAATTGATATAAAATCACTTGCAATGAAGACCTTTTCAACAAAAGAAGAATTGCCTTGGAATTTTATTGATGTAGGAATCGATAAACAGTGGCTAATTGATGAATACAATAAAGCTTTTGAGCAAAAATCAGAATATAACTTACAGCCTACATGTGAACATAAATGTGTAAATTGCGGTGTTTGTAAGACACTGAAAGTTCATAAAATTCTGGATAAACCTTATTTTGCAAAAGACTATAAAAAGACCGAACACATACATATAAATCCAAGAACTGCTCCACATATAGAAACTTTTAAATACAGATTAAAGGTAACAAAATTAGGTATTTTAAGATATTTTTCTCATTTAGATTGGCAAAATACATTTTTAAAAGCTATTTTACGTTCAGACTTGAATGTTGCGTTTACGCAAGGTTTTAATCCGACTCCTAAAGTTTCTATGGGTATAGCTTTACCTTTGTTTGTTGAGAGTGATGGTGAACTTGTAGATGTAGAGCTTTTGAATGAAATATCAACAGAAATATTTGAAAAAATGCTGACTCCATTTTTACCGGAAGGTTGCAAAATTATTTCTATAAATAAAATAGAAAAAATATCACCTGCTATTGACCATACGGCACAATGGGCAGAATACAAAGTATCACTTATAAAAAAAGATGATTGTATTTTAAAATCTTTTATGTATAATTGTGATATGGTTTTATCTCGTGAAGAAATTTTGCTCACGAAGAAAAACAAAAAAGGTTTACTAAAAACTTCAAATATAAAATCGTCAATAAAGTCTTATGCATTCAAAGACGATAATCTCTATTTGGTACTCAAAACAGGTCAGGGTAGTGAAATACCTGCAGTTAGGGCTGATGATATTATGAAGCTTATATCAAATGATACTGTTTTTGATATAAAGCGTATTAGATTTTTTGATGAAAATGGTTTGGAGTTGTAAAAGAAAAGGAATTTTAAATGAAAGACAGAAAAAACTATGGTTCTAAAGAGCAACCAACATCAAAAAAAATTGTAATTGCTGAACGTGACAATATTGGCGCTTTGATGGATGGTGATAAAGTTTTAGACCTTTACATTAATCGTGGTGAAGTTTTATTAGGTGATGTATATTTAGCAACAGTACAAAATGTTTTGCCTAGTATTGATGCAGCGTTTGTCGATGTTGGCGTTGATAAAATGGGATTTTTACATGCACAAGACGTTATGGGTAAAGGTGCATTAAAAGATAAGTTATCACCAAATCAAAAACTTGTTGTTCAGGTTGTAAAAGAACCGACAGGACATAAAGGTCCGAGAGTTACGACAGAAATAAGTCTTCCGGGCAGATTTTTAGTTCTTATGCCAAGTGAACCGGGAATTAATGTAAGTCGTAAAATAGAATCTTCAAAAGAACGTGCAAGACTTAAATCAATAGTAAGTTTATTAAAACCTGTTGGTGTAGGAGTAATTATCAGAACAGAAGCTGAAAATCAATCAGAAGCTGATATACAAGAAGATTTAGAAATTCTTTTAGAAAAATGGAATAACATTGTAACTGCAGCCGAATCTTTGACACCACCAAATCTGTTATATCGTGACCAAGATTTATTATACAGGGTTATAAGAGAAGCTTGTTCAGAAGATGTTACGGAAATTATTGTAGATACTGCATTTGCACTAAACAGAGTTCAATCTTTGCTGCAAAACTGGCACATGAATAAAAATATTCAAGTGACATTATATAAAGGCAATGAGCCTCTATTAATTGCAACAAATGTTCATAAAGAAATTCGTGCTGCATTAAATATGAAAGTAAATATGCCGTCAGGCGGTTATTTGTTTATTCAGCAGACAGAAGCGCTTACAGTTATTGACGTAAACTCAGGTAAGTTTGTAAGCTCTGCAACTCAAGATGAAACAATCTTAAAAACCAATATAGAAGCTGTTCATGAAATTGCCCGCCAGCTGCGTTTGCGTAATATTGGCGGTATGATTATTATAGACTTTATTGATATGACTTCTCGTGTTGACAAATTAGCAATTATGGAAGAACTTGAACTTGCAATTGAAGATGACAAAGCAAAACCACAAGTCGGTCAATTATCGGATTTAGGACTTGTTGAAATGACTCGTCACAGACAAGGTCAAGCTATTTCGGAAGTTTTTGCAAAAAAATGTCCGCACTGTCATGGTGAAGGTATTCTTGTTGAAGATTTCAAATTTGCATCACCAACTGCTGAGGGTGAATACAGGGCAAAAGCAGCAAAAATGAAACTACCAATCAGTGGTTTTAAGAAAAATAATAATAACAAAAAACAAAACAATAATAACAACCAGCAAACACCGCAACAAGAGGTAATGGAGCAATCTCAACCAATTGAAATGACTTCAGAGCAACCGTCAGTTGCAGCTCAAGAAGAAACACAAAAAAGAACAGAAAATAAAAAAGGCAGAAAAACAGGAAAAAGAGAAATCAATAAAAAACAGCTAAATGAAGATTCAAATATTAAAATCGCTGAAACAATGATAACTAAAGAAGATGAAATTCAACCGGTGATTCTTGAGCAATCAGCAGATTTAAATATAGAACAAGAAACGCAAACAGAAGAAGCACCTAAAAAAACAAGAAGACCAAACAGAGGCGGAAATACAAAAACAAAACGTCAACCAAGAAAGAAAAAAACAAGTGAAGAAAATCCTGAATCTTAATTTTTTTAAAATATTTATAATTATATCAGCCTTTATTTTTATAAAGGCTGATGTTTACGCAGTTGGAGAGAATCAGGTTTCGGTATCAACATCATATTCTGATGCTATAAACTCAATACAAAACACGCAAAATTTAGGGCAACAAAGAATACAAACAACTGCGCAAACGGAAGATAAAACAAAAACACTTGCACACGAAGCCGTAAACGGGACTATTGAAAAAGCAACTCAAGATGAACTGAATAATACAGTTAATCCTGAAGCAAATTTAATAAAAAAAGAAATTCAAAAACAAACAAAACCTAAAAAAAGTTTTGTAAACATTTTCTTTAAATTTATTCTTGCAATCGTTTGGGTTTGTATATCATCAATAATAATATTTATAATATTACTTTCATATAAAAAGTTAATATTAAAGGGAAAACCTGCAACTCCAACTTACGAGAGTACAGAACAATCTCTTGATACTCCCAAAAATTTCAAAGAAGCAATAAAGTTATTTTTAGATAAAACAAAATGGAATTAATTATTATGATTAAAGACTATTTATATTCAAAATTTGATTTTATATTTTCAACAAATTTTAAAACTGCTTTTTTTTATTTATTATTGTTTTTATTAAGTGCTGCTATTGCGGTAAAATCTGTTAATTATGATTTTGATTTGTGGGCGAGGCTAATCGCGGGTATGGCAGTCGTACAAACAGGACAAGTTCTCAAGTATGATTTTCTATCATATACTCCTACCCATCCTTGGTATGACCATGAGTGGGGTTCTAGTGTTGTATTTTATTTGTTTGAACACTATTTAGGACATACAGGACTGCTTATATTACAAATTTTACTAATCTTTTTAACAATGTTTTTTCTTGTAAAAACTGTAAAAGTTAGATGTGCAGAAAATTGTGATTATAAAAATATTTTAATTTATTTTATAATTTTGAATTGTTTTACAGTAACATATTCTTCATTAATAAGATGTCATTCTTTCACGTTTTTATTTTTTATTATTGAATTATATATTTTAGAACTGATACGTAAAAATGGTAATTATAAACTTTTAATGATTTTTCCTCCGATGTTTTTAATATGGGGTAATATGCACGGCGGAGTTGTTTCAGGCTTAGGACTTCTTGTGATGTACACTATTGGAGAAGCTTTAAACAAAAAAACTTTTAAATATTATTTGATTACAGCAATAATATGTCCTTTAATGCTTTTTATAAATCCTTATGGTATTGAATTTGTAAAATTTTTAATTAAAGCCGTTACTATGCCGCGTCATCATGTTGTTGAATGGTGGCACATCTTTACCAAATACAATTATAACTTATTTTTGTCATTTAAATTTATGGCATTGTTTTATATTATTATCGAAGCATTAAAATGCAAAAATAACTTCAGTTATAAGGCTTCTGATAAAACAAAAATAATAGTTTTGCTTGTAACATTATTTTTGGCAGTAAAACATGTAAAAATGATGCCGTTTTTTGCTTTAACAGGAACTGTTTTTTGTTATGAAGATGTTTTGAACTTTTTTAAAAAATACACATTTCCGAAATGGGGTATGCCATCGTTAGTTACTTTCCTAACCTTTTTTGCTGTTGTTTCACTTGCAATAAAAGATTACAGACCGATGGTTAATTTTAAAGCATATCCGATTATGGAAGTTGAATTTTTACGAATAAATCATATTGAGGGAAAACTTTTAACAAATTTTGGTATTGGAAGTTTTGCATCATATAAATTATATCCACAAAATAAAATATATATGGATGGCAGATACGAAGAAGTTTATGAGGATTATCTTCTTGAGGATTTGAGCAAATTTTATACCATGCAAAATGGTGCTTTAAATATATTTCTAAATAACAAACCTGACATTATTATTCTTGAAAATTCATATAAAAGTGCTTATGATTTTTTGAAAAATAATACATCCGAGTGGAGAGTTGTCTTTGAGGGAATGTATTATGGAGTTTTTGTAAACAAAAAAATAGCAAGAGATAATTATATACCTCCAAGCGGGGATTTAAAATATTATAAAAAGACTATATTAAATACAATGATTACATTTAAAGGTCCAAACAGAATAAAAATTGAAGAAATAAATAACCGAGGTAAAGTTAGTGAATGATGCATATAAATATACTTGTATATTTGGTGGCGGTGCAATTAGAGGGCTGGCATATATAGGTGCAATTCAAGCATTAAACGAACTTAAAATTTCTATTGATACAATAGCAGGTTCTTCTGTCGGTTCAATTTTTGCTTCATTTTTGGCAGTCGGTTATAGTCCTGATGAAATTGAAGAAATGTTTTTAAAAGTTAACTTCGATTTATTCAGAGATATACATTTTGGATTTGGGAAATCATTTGCTCTTTCAAAAGGTGAAGTTTTTCTTGAATGGGTAAGAGAAATGATTGAAAGAAAATTTTATGGTGAATCTTATATAAAAGGCGGTAATCCAACCGTAAAATTTAAGGATTTAAGTAAAAATTTGGTAATTATAACAACAGACCTTACAAATTTTAGGTGCAAAGAATTTTCAAATGCTGAAACTCCTGATTTTGAGGTTGCAACTGCCGTTAGAATTTCATCAAGTATGCCAGGATTAATGACTACAATCGAATATGATAATGCAGAACTTGTTGACGGTGACTTGCAAAAAAGCTGGCCTTTATGGAAGTTATCAAATACATTATTGAGTGCCGAAAACAGAATATTGGAATTTCGTCTTGAAGGCGATTATGATAAAAATGGAAAAAATGTAATTGATTATTTGAATACAGTGTATAGCTGCGTTACATCAATTGCTACAAATAGCATTGTTGAAACATACGGTGAATGTGACAAATACGATTACATAATAATAAATACAGGAGATGTTTTGATTGTTGATTTTAATATTCCCGATGAAAAACGTAAAGATTTGATTGATGTAGGATACAATCAGACAATGGAATATTTTAAGCAAGCTCTGCCTAACAAAAAAAATACTTTAATTCAAAAATACAGTACATTATATGATGACATCAAAGATGTTATTACATATCTTGAAAGAAAAAATATATTACAAGCAAAAATAGCCTTGGGGCAAACTTATATGGATTTATGTGAATTTAAGCCTCAAATAGACGATACTTTTTATGTATATATACAAAATGCTAAATTTAGAATGATAAATGAATTAAAACCTTCAACAATATTTAGAAAATACCCTGTAAATAAAGTAAAATCAGTGTGTCAGGATTTTATACAAATAAATTTGGCTTTGCAAACAAAAATAGAAGAATTAAAACAGTATAGTGACAGTTTAATTGTTTAATAAAATTTATACATATTAAAAATGTTTACAAAAGTTTACAAATATCTTTGATAAGTCATATTTATTTGATTTTTGCATGTTCAGTAAACGTGTGTAAGAGTGGTGTTTTTAAAAAAACAATTAAAAATTAATTAAAAAATGTCCTTAAAATGATGGCGAAAATAGCTTGCAAAGAAATTTTTAGCAAATATGATATAATAACGCACTGGTTAGAAAAGGAAAACTATGTCAAAAGACGTAATTGAATTAGAAGGAACAATTCTTGAATCTATGCCAAATGCAATGTTCAGAGTAGAATTAGAAAACGGGCATGAAATTTTGGCACACATATCAGGAAAAATAAGAAAAAATTTCATAAGAATTTTGCCCGGAGATAAAGTAAAGGTTGAGATGACACCATACGATTTAACAAGGGGTAGAATTACATTCAGATTAAAATAAAATGAAAATATAGAGAAAGGTAAAAAAATGAAAGTTAGAAGTTCAGTAAAAAAGATTTGCGATAAATGCAAATGTATCAAAAGAAAAGGTAGAATAGCAATTATTTGTGAAAATCCTAAACACAAACAAAGACAAGGTTAAACTTTGCGTAGGGTGCTGTGTGAGCGTTAGCGAACCCAACCCGAATGAAGCAATAGTTTAAATTGTACGAAATATTTGAATAACACGTAAAGTAAAACACATTAATAAAGGAAAAGAAAATGGCAAGACTATCAGGGGTAGATTTACCTCGTAACAAAAGAATGATTATCGCATTGACTTACATCTACGGTATCGGACCTGCTACAAGTAAGAAAATTTTAGAAAAAACAGGTATTTCAGAAGATTTAAGAACAGATGATTTAACAGATGCTGATATTAAGGTATTACGTGAAGAATTAAGCCACTATGAAATAGAAGGTGACTTAAGACGTTCAGTATCAATGCACATCAAACGTTTACAAGAAATTAACTCATACAGAGGCATGCGTCATAAGCGTTCATTACCTTGCAGAGGTCAAAGAACAAAAACAAATGCCAGAACTCGTAGAGGTAAAAAAGGCTTAGCAATCACTAAAAAGAAAACAGCTTAGTAAGTAAACGGTAGAAATAATTATTAATTAAGTAAAAGGAAATAAAACAATGGCAAGACCAAAGACAACAAAGAAAAAAGAAAAAAAGAACGTATTACAAGGTGTTGTTCATATTCAATCAACATTTAATAATACAATCGTAACTTCAACAGATACTCAAGGTAATGCAATTGCTTGGGCTACTGCAGGTGCTTCAGGATTTAAAGGTGCAAGAAAAGGTACTCCGTTTGCAGCACAATCAGCAGCAGAACAAGTTGCAAAAAAATCAATTGACCAAGGTATGAAAAAAGTTGAAGTTTATATTAAAGGACCTGGTTCAGGACGTGAAACAGCAATCAGAGCTATTCAAGCAGCAGGTTTGGAAATTACTCTAATCAAAGATGTAACTCCGATACCTCACAATGGTTGCAGACCTCCTAAAAAACGTAGAGTATAGTATTAACAACGATTAGAAAGAAAAAGGAAAATAAAATGTCAAAATATACAGGTGCAAGAAATAAATTATTCCGTAACTTCGGAGTAAAAGACTTATCAAACAGAAAGTTAACTTCTTCAATGCGTCAAACTGCTTCAGGTCAACACGGTGCAGTTAGAAAAAAACTTTCTGAATATGCATTACACTTAAATGAAAAACAAAAAATCAGATTAACATATCTAGTATCTGAAAAACAATTCTCAAGATACTACAATGAAGCTGCAAGAAGAAAAGGCGTTACCGGTACAATTCTTTTGCAATTATTAGAATCAAGACTTGATAATGTATTATTCAGAGCCGGTTTTGGTATTACAAGAAAACAATCAAGACAAATTGTTAATCACGGACATGTTTTAGTGAACGGTAAAAAAGTAAATATTCCATCTTATTTATTAAAAGCAGGAGATGTTGTTACAATAAAGGAAAGAAGTCAATCATTTGTAAAAAGTGTAATTGAAATGATTGACATGCCTTGCGAATCAGCTTGGATTACAAAAGACAAAGACGCAATGAAAATTGCCTTTGACAGAGTTCCGGAAAGAGAAGAGTTAGATCCTGAACTAAAAGAACAACTTGTAATCGAGTATTATTCAAAATAGTAATTAATTAAAATTTCAAGTAACAGTTTCTAATAATCAGGAGATAAATAAAATGGATTTAAAAATAAAAACAGTAAATACAACAACAGATTCAAACGGTTCGCAATATGGTAAATTTGTTATTGAACCATTAGCAAAAGGTTTTGGTAACACAATTGGAAACTCTTTAAGACGTGTATTGTTATCAAGTCTTGAAGGTACAGCCGTTACTGCAGCAAGAATTGAAGGTATTACTCATGAATATACAGCAATTCCGGGTGTTGTTGAAGATGTTATTGATGTAATGTTAAACTTAAAAGGTTTAGTAATAAAAACAGATTCAAAAGAACCTCAAAATTTAAGAATTGATATAGACCATGCAGGTCCTGTATTGGCTAGCGATTTGCAATTACCGGCAGGTGTTAAAGTAGTTAATCCTGATTGGTTAATTTGTACAATTGCAGATGGCGGTAGTTTCCACGCTGATATTACCGTAGAAACAGGTAAGGGCTATGTTGCACATGATGTACCAAGAGATTCAAAATCTGGTCAATCAATTGATGTGTTACCAATAGATGCAACATTTATGCCTATTAAAAGAGTTGCATACAATGTAGAACCTACTCGTGTTGGCGATTCAATAGATTTTGATAAAGTTACATTAGAAATTTGGTCAAACGGTTCAATTGATGTAACAACTGCCTTATCACAATCTGCTCAATTATTAATTGATCACTTTATGCAAATAGCAGCAATTACAGGTCAACCTGTTGTTGTAAACCAACCTGCACAAGTAGTAGAAGAAGTTGAAGAAGAAGAAGAACCAACAACAACTATTACTATTGAAGAGTTGGAGCTTTCAGTAAGAGCTTATAATTGCTTAAAGAGAGCAAGTATTAATTCAATGGCAGAATTGTTGAAAAAATCAGAACATGATTTGTTAAACATCAAAAACTTTGGTAAAAAATCATCTGATGAAGTAATTGAAAGATTGCATCACTTTGGCTTAGACTTAGCTCCAAATCCTGAACTACCGGAAGAAGAGTTGGTATAAAAACAAAAAGAAATTAATATAAAACGAAAATAAAAAGGACAGAAAAATGAGACACTTAACAAAAAAACATACGCTAGGAAAGGCTAAAGACCAAAGAGATGCCTTATTACGCGCGTTAGCAACAGAGTTATTTACTCATGGCGAAATCAAAACAACACTGGCTCGTGCGAAAGCACTTAGACCTTATGCTGAAGAATTGATTACATTAGCAAAGAAAGGTGATTTAACATCTCGCCGTCAAGCAGCAAAATTTATTTATGATAAAGAAATCGGACAATATATAGATGTTGCTACCGGTGAAATTTTTGAAACACTTGAAGAAGGTAAAAAACTTCCAAAACAAACTGTTTTGAGAAAATTATTCAGTGTAATCGGTAAAAAATATACAGACCGTAATGGTGGTTATACAAGAATATATCACTTACCGCCAAGACGCGGTGATGCCAGTGAAATGGCATTAATTCAACTAGTATAATAAAATGACCAGATATTCGTTTTTAGTGCAATATCAAGGCAGAAATTATGCAGGCAGCCAAATTCAGTTTGACGAAAATGGCAACGAGCAACCCACTCCAACCATTCAAGGTGAATTAGAGCGTGCAATTTGTACATTGACAGGAGTTGAAAAAACTCCAACTAATCCAAGACCAATAAAAACGGTCTTTTCCGGAAGAACCGATGCAGGTGTAAATTCTACGGGACAAACGGTTCATGTTGATTTAGATAAACAAATTGTTGCTTCAGGATTTATCAAATCAATAAATGCACTGTTACCTAGAGATATATCAATATCAGATGTACACGAAGTATCAAATGATTTCCACGCACAAAAATCGGCAAAAAAAAGACATTATAGATATGTATTTTTGAATCGAAATCAACGAAAAGCTTTTGATGGTGATTTATTGAGAGTGGAACAGGACTTGAATATAGAAAGAATGAATAAATCTTTAGAATATTTAAAGGGTGTTCATGATTTTACAAGTTTTAAAAATTCCGGAAGCTCGAATCCATATACAGTTTGCGAAATATATGAAGCAAACTGTTGGAAAAACGATGATATGATTATTGTTGATATTATAGGTAATAGATTTTTATATAATATGGTAAGAATAATCGTCGGTACATTGTTATCAATAGAGCGGAATAATGAAAATCCTGAATATATGGCTTATGTGCTAGATGCACAGGACCGTACAAAAGCAGGAAAAACCGTTAATCCTTCAGGATTGACGTTATTGAAAGTAGAATATTAAACATAATGGAGAAAAAAGCATGAAAACATATTCAGCAAAACCTCTTGAAGTTGAAAGAAAATGGTACGTAATAGATGCTACAGACGAAATTTTAGGTCGCTTAGCAGTACGTGTTGCAAATATTTTAAGAGGAAAAAACAAACCGGAATATACACCAAATGTGGATACAGGTGATTTTGTTATTGTTATAAATGCAGACAAAATTAAAGTTACCGGAAATAAAGAAACAGATAAAATTTACTATCACCACACAATGTATCCTGGTGGATTGAAAAGTGCAAGCTTTAAAGAATTGATGGAAAAAGATCCTAAATTAGCAATAGAAAAAGCAGTAAAAGGTATGCTTCAACACAATACATTGGGCGATACTCAATTTACAAAATTGAAAGTATATGCAGGAGCTGAACATCCACATGCAGCTCAAAAACCTATTGTATTAGAAAAGGAGGCTAAATAATGGCAGATAAAGAATATATAGCTACAGGTCGCAGAAAAACTTCAATTGCAGTAGTTAAACTGGTTAAAGGTAAAGGTAGAATTTTCGTAAATGGTAGAAAATTAATGGATCATATCGGTAACAAACCTGCTATTGAAATGATGGTGTATAGACCATTAGTATTAACAGAAAATCAAGAAAAATATGATGTAAGAGTAAAAGCTGTTGGCGGTGGTGTTGTTTCGCAAGCAGGCGCAATAAGACATGGTATAGCAAGAGCTCTTGTAAAAGCAAATGAAGAATACAAAAATGTATTAAAAGCTGAAGGATTATTAACTCGTGATTCACGTGTTAAAGAACGTAAAAAATATGGTCGCAAAAGAGCAAGGAAAAGATTCCAATTCTCAAAACGTTAATATTTTTATTTTTCTGCATATATTATATAAAGAGGCATGCCAAAGGCATGCCTCGTCCTTTTTATCGAATATTTTTTTATAATTAAAAAGCCAAAACGTGTCCTAACGTGCCAAAACAGGCATGAAATGGGGAAAGGCAATTTTTAAACAGAAAAATACTTTATATAAGAGTAAGGAATAAATAATAAATTCCAAATTAAATAGAATATAAATTAATTTCAGCATGTTGAAATTGGTTTATTAACAAGGTTTTATACTCTCTCTCTTAATATCCTCGTGTTTATTTAATGTTTGCCAATAGAACTTGGCAAACTTTTT
>DJYG01000029.1 GCA_002450015.1 Cyanobacteria bacterium UBA6984
TGCTTTTGGATTTTTATTTTTTTAATTCAATATTATTTTGTTCGTGTTATAATTCTTTATATAGAAGTATGAGGAATAACATGTCTATTTTACTTGAACAAAAACAAGCTTTAATCGCAGGAGACGGACAACTACCTGTTAGAATGGCGGAAAACGCAGCTAAAAATGGTCTTGAAGTTATTTGCATTTCTCTTTCTAATGACAACTTCAAAGACTTAAAAAAAGTTTGCTCTAAAGTTTATTCTGCAGCTCCCGGTGAAGTATTAAAAATAAAAAAAATTCTTCAAGATGAAGAAGTAAAACAATTAACATTTTTGGGAAAAGTTCACAAAGGACTTATTTTAAGACGACCAAAATTTGATGCAAGAGCTATTGAAGTCTTAAAAGAGGCTAAAAAGCTAAACGATGATCAGGTCATGCTATTAATTGTTAAAGAATTGGAAAGTATTGGAGTTACAGTTCTGGATCAAACTTTATTTATTAAAAATTTAATGATTCCGGCAGGCGTTCTGGGCAATCTTAAACCAACTGATGAACAAATTAACGATGTTCAATATGGTTATGCAATGGCAAAAGAAATGGGCAAGCTTGATATTGGACAATCTGTTGTAATTAAAGATAAAATGATCATGGCTGTTGAAGCTATCGAAGGAACAGATAAATGCATAGAAAGAGGCGGAAGGATAGCAAAAAATGGCGGTGTTGTTGTAAAAGTTGCTAAACCACAGCAAGATAAAAGATTTGATATCCCTGCAATTGGGCTTAGAACCTTAAAAACAATGCATAAATTTAAACTATCTGTCATTGCTGTCGAAGCAAACGAAACAATTATCGTTGAGCAAGAAGAAGTTATTAATTTTGCTAACAAGCATAACATCGTAATTATGGCTGTTTAATCATGAAAAAAATATTTATTGTTACAGGTGAACATTCAGGTGACATGCACGCTGCTAACGTGGCAAGGCATCTTTTTGAAATAATGCCGAATATTGAAATTCAAGCTATTGGCGGTGAAAATTTAAAAAATGCTGGCGTAAAGTTGTTTTCTGACCACTCTAAAATGAGTGCTATGGGTTTGTCACCAAAAATTATTTGGAATCACGTAAGACTTGGGGCTAATCTCATCAAATATTTAAAAAATGAATATAAGCCTGATTTAGTATTACTTATTGATTATGGCGTATTTAATTTAAAAATTGCAAAACATCTGCATAAAGCAGGTATTAAAACAAATTATTATATCCCGCCTCAAGTGTGGGCAAGCCGTAAATGGCGAATAAAAACAATAAAAAAATATATTGACAGGGTTTTTTGTATATTTCCATTTGAAAAATATATGTATGAATCTTATGGAATAAAAACAACCTATTGTGGACATCCGTTGATAAGTCAACTTCCTGAACCAACAAATAAGGATAATTTTTTTGAAAAATATGAACTTAATAAATATAAAAAACTCGTAGCGGTTTTCCCTGGTTCAAGGACTTTTGAATTAAAGAATTTAATGTCTGTATTTGTACAATCGGCTAACCTTCTAAAAAAAATGCATCCTGATTTGCAAATTGTATTTTCTCAAGCCCCAAATATTTCTGATGAAATGTATAAAAAATATTTTAAAAATAATGATTATAAGATAATTAAGGGTGACAATCAGGCATTACTCAGCGTATCAGATGCATTAATGCTTGCTTCAGGAACAGTTGCATTAGAAGCTGCTTTATATAATACGCCTATGATTATTGCTTACAGAGGACCGTATTTATTTTATTTAATTTATCTTATAGTAAGATGCATAAAAAGAGTTTGCTTGCCTAACATTATTGCAGATAAAGATATTGTTCCTGAAATAATTGAAAATTCTGCAAAACCTGATTTTATAGCATATAATATTGAAAAATTAATCTATGATGATGAAGTAAGAGCAAAACAAATTGAAGGACTAAAGTCTGTAAAAGATTTGTTATCAAATATGAACTCTTCGTATGAAGTTGCAAAAGCAATAACACAGGAGTTGGCTGAAAATTAACATGCAATATCCGCAAAGTGCATACATTCACATACCATTTTGCAGCTCAAAATGTTATTATTGTGGATTTGTTTCTACTGTTAATACAAAACTTAAAACTGCCTATTTTTTCTCATTACTCAAAGATATAGATACAAATTACCATCAAAATGAACTTTTGACACTCTATTTTGGAGGTGGAACGCCTTCAATTTTACCCGTTGAACAAGTAAGTAAAATTTTAAATAAATTTAAATTATCAAATAGTGCTGAAATAACCTTTGAATTAAACCCTGAGCATGCTAATTTAGAGTATTTAGAAAAATTATTTAATCTCGGTATAAACAGGCTAAGTATTGGAATTCAGACTTTTAATGACGACATTTTAAACAAAATAGGAAGAAAACACACTTCAAAAATCGCAATTGATGCCGTAAAATATGCAAATAAAGCCGGTTTTAACAATATATCAGTAGATTTAATTTACGGATTACCTTGTCAGACTATAAAAGATTTTGAATATGATTTGCGAATTATTAATGACATCAATATTCAGCACGTTTCTTTATATGGACTAAAAATAGAAGATAACTCCGTTTTTGGGAAAAAATTGCCGGCTAATCTTCCTGATGATGACCTACAAGCAGACATGTATCTAAAAGCAATAGAAGTTCTCAAAAAATTTGAACATTATGAAATAAGTAACTTTGCATTATCAAAAAAATATCAATCAAAACATAATTTAAATTACTGGAAGAACAGAGAATATTACGGATTTGGCTGTGCTGCTCACGGCTATGAAAATGGCATCAGGTACGCAAATTCATTTGACATACACAAATACATTGATTCTCCATTAATGAAAGATTTTGGACATACCGAAACAGAACATGAAAAATTGCAAGAAGAAATTTTTTTAGGATTAAGAATAGCTGATGGCATTGATATAAATATTATTAACGAAAAATTTAATATAAATTTTAATGAAAAGTATAAAGATACAATAAATAAGTACAAAAAAAGTGGTCATTTAATTCAGACAACCAAAGGGTATAAGTTATCTAATGAAGGCTTTTTAATTAGCACAATTATACTTTCAGAATTTTTATAAAAAAAAGCGCCAGGTAATATACTTGGCGCTTTGAAATAAATTTTATTAAGTAAACTATTTTCCTGCTAATTTGCCAATAGCTTTATCAACAACAGCATCTGCAGCTGCTCTAGAAAAAGCGTTTGCTGTAATCTCAACAAATTTACTTGCAGCATTACCAATTGTATCAATAGTTTTGCCTATAAAGCCCTTTTCACCATCATCATTTTTATTTTTTGATGAAATTTCTACTATATCAGCATCCAATTCTTCATTCCTTCTATAATAAGCAGGAGCTGTACGACGAGAAGCAACTGACTCTGAAGGAGCTGCAATGTGATGCGCGTGAGCAGTTGACGAAACTTGTGAAACCATGTTTAATAAAACCTCCAAAATAAAAATATTAATAACCACATATATAAAGTATTTTTCTAAAAAAAAATTGCCTTTTTTAATTTTTATTAACAAAAAAAGATAGTTAAAGAACTATCTTTTTTTTTAAATTATTTTTTTATAATTAATTAAGCTTTTGTAGCAGCATCAGCAACAGTTTCTGCACCTTTTTTACCGAACATATTTTTTACCCAATCAATACCTTTTGTAAGCATATCTTTACCCTTTGATACAAAATCTGTTTTCTTAGCTGCGTCATATCCTTTAACAAGTTTATCACCTGCGTTAAAAGCTAAATTTTGTAATTTTTCTGTCCATTTTGATGGATTTTCTATTTTTGTCAATTTGCCTGTTTTAACAAGACCGAACAAAGCTGCGGCCGCAACAGCAGCAGTTGCTAATGTAGCAAATATTGTTTTTTTAGTTCCTGATTTTTTATTACCTGCAAATTCAGCTGTATCAGCTGTTGGCGCATAAGCAAAAGCAGGTGCTTTTTGTATATAAACAGGATTGTTAGCTGTACCAACCATACCTTGTGCTGCAAAATTTTGTGAAATACCAGAAACCATTAAAACCTCCTATACATTACCTACACTTATATTAAGTTTTTTTTGAAATTTTTATTGCTTAAATTTTCCTTATTACCAAAAATTATGTTACAAAAATTTACATTATTTTGGAATATTTTTATATCTTGTGTAATCTGAATATATAGAGGTAGAGAAATGAGTATCTTTGATAACGAAAATCTTATTGAAATTAAACGCGACGACATAAATGACGCAAGTGTATCATCCAATCACTTGGCATATGATATAAAAAGGCGTGCCTTTGCAAATGTTTTAGGTGCAAGACTTGGAATAAAGTTTTTAGCAATGCTTGGCGCAAAAGCTGACAATTATGATAGTTTATATACTATTCCTGCAATACTAAAGGATATAGATATTTCAGATATAAAAACTGATAATAATATAAAAATAGATGTAAGAATTGTTGAAGATGAAAATCATTTATGCATTCCAAAATCTCACTACGAATTTGATATACTTCCGGATATATATATATTTATAAAAATATTTCCTGATTTTTCTTATGCATCATATATAGGTGCAATTGCTCCAGATGAAGTTGATAAATCAATTGAAAATCAAAGCTATTATTTTTTAGGTTCTGATTTACTATATAACGAAAACAGTCTTAAAAAAGTATTAGAAAAGGGAAAAGCTAAAAGCAATTACGAGCCTGACGAAAACGAAGTTGTTCGCGCATCAGGCATGCTCGTAAACTTTATTGACGGTGATATTTTAAATAATGAAAAACACTTTGTATATAAAGTATTAAAAGATAGTAAACAATTAAGAAAATTATTTAGCGATTTTGAAAAATTTGAAATGATATCTGCCGATTTAGCACACACTGACGAAATTTTGAGTGATTCGGTTCTGGATGTTCTGGGAGCGCAAGAAATATATAAAAATGATTTATCGGAAACAGATATTGGTTCAGATATTGACTTAGATGAACTTGCACTGGAAACTGCTGCTGATTTTGTAGAAGAATATATTGAAGATGATAAGGATAATGCCATGTTTGATAATAATGAGATAATTGAAGGTGAATTTAATGAACTTCCTGATGATACTGAAATAGAAGAAGCCGGCGAACTGGAAGCTTTACCTACGGATGAAGAACTGGCAAGTTTCGCAGATAGTTCACAAGATATGCAGGAAGATGAAGTTAATGATGATGAAATTCAAAATATTGGCAGTTTTGAGGGTTTTGAAGGTTTAGGAACAGATAATGATATTTCTTTTGATGATTTTACAGCTGCACTTGAAGATTCAACTTTAGAAGGGGATTCTGTTAATGACCAAAATGATAGTACTTTGGAATTAAAAAGTGATGATGTTTTATCTGATAGCGAAAGTATTAATAATTTAAATGAAGAAAATATCAGTTCTGAAATTGAACAAGAAGATTTTACACAAATTAATACAAATAGCCAATTTGAAGTTTCTAATAATATAGCAGTAGATGAAATTGCTAATATCGAAGAGTTTGAACCTGTTGAAAATCTTGAACAAAATATTGAACCTGAAAGTTTAGATTTAAATCTTTCAGATGCCGACAATAACAATGAAATTTTGACTGCTAACGAAGAAGTAGATGATTTAAACATAATAAGCGAAGAATTAATCATGCCTAATGAAGATATAGACATGGAAAATAATGATGACACAAATCTGAATACAGCTGAAATTTTGGATAACTCTGATATTCAAAACGTTGATATTGAAGCTTCCGAATTAACTCCTGTGACTGAACTTGAAGAATTACAGCCTGTTATAGACTTAACTCTTCCTGAACTTGAGCCAATTATTGATGTCCAAAATATTTCTGACGAAAGCACAGATAATATTGAAGTTGATGATTATGAGCAGGACAATGTAACTGATTCAGATGATGAAAAAATTAATGATAATGATTTTTCTGCATTAGATAATATTGCTCAATCTATCAATTTTGAAACAGAACAAACAAATGAAACACCATTAGATTTTAATAGCAATTCTGAAAGTATCAATGAATTAGAAGAACAAACAGAATTAGAAATGCCAGATAACAGCAATCCTAATGAGGCTACAAATAATGAAGAAAATGATTTTAGCGGTTTAGAAGAATTCACCATGGACATGGCAAAAGAGTATGAAAAAGCTAACCCTGATGTATTTAATTCACCTAAACGAGAAAATGTATCGCTCGAATATAATGAAAATGATTTTAACATGATGAGCAGCCCTATAAATAATTCATTTGAGCAAGAAAATTTAAATACGGATGAACATCAAGATTTTACAAATGACAATACAGAAAATACAAGTAATGATGAAGTTTTGGAAACAAATGACTTTCAACTTGAAACTTTAGACAATAATTTAGATTTAAACCTCGAACCTGTGGAAAATATTGCAGATTTAGATATAAGCAATATTCAAGAAGAAAATCTCACAGAAAAAATTGACCCACAAAATTCTATTGAAACTGATATACCTGTTTTACAAAATGACTTTACATCAGAGCTTGAGCCACTTGAAATTCAAGAAATTCAACCTGAGCAAAATGAAGATTTTAGCAATGGATATAATATTGATGATATGACATCAGACAGCGATATCGATAGTATAAGTTTTGACAATTTGACTGCTGATGATAATTCAACAACAGACTTGTCAAATGTAAATTTGGATGAATTAGACAGTGATGATGGTGATTTTAATTTTGTTGAATCATACGATTTTGAACAGAATAATAAACAAAACATCGATATGTCAAACATAGATTCAGAAATTGATAACATCATGAATAATCCTGATTTTGATATAAATGAACTGGATTTAGATAATATTGATTTAAATGACCCGAACTTAAATATAGAAAATCTTGATATAGACATGTCTGATATAAATATGAATGATATTTCAAATATACAAGATATATCAAACATGCCTAACATGCCTCAGGATACGCCTCAAGATATTCAGTCTAACATTCAAGATGAGCAATATATACCTGATTTTAACGGTAATGATCAAAATACAATTGAAGCTTTGTACAATGAAAATACTCAAAATCAACCTGGAGAAGCAATTAATCAATCATTTGATGCTAATAATGTTAATGTAAACATAAATCCGCAGCCGACAGCTAAAAAGAAAAATTCTGCACCACTACTCGGTATTGCTCTAATAGCGCTAATAGTTGCATTTGGATTTATGAAAAAAGACTTGATACTTGATAAAATTAATTCTCAAAAAGGAGTTTCTGTCGAACAAGAGCAAAATATGCCTGTTGAAGGAGAAACTCAAGAAGATAAAGAAGACGCAGAATTATTAAATGACAATGAAAATCCTGATGCAAATCAAGAACAAATAAACCAAGGTATCGGTGATATTCCTGGAGAAGCAGGTGGACCTCAAGACGCAGCAAGTATGGAAGAGAGCTTACATCAAAAAGGCAGTCAAATAAATTCACTGCCAAGCAGTAAATACAGTAACACTCCTGAACCTTTGGCAAGCAGCGATATAAAACGCCTATATTGGGAAATACCGCAAGATTTAACATATAATGATGATATAGTTAAGTATCTTAAAACAGTTGGTAAAACAATGAAATTTGCTATACAAAGTGACTTGCTAAATATTTCAGAAATGCCATACTCAAATAAAATGATAGTTAATATAACTATTAAGAAAGATGGCTCTTTTGATAATGTAAATACGACTGTTTCAAGTGGTTCAAAACAAATTGACACAGTTGTGTTACAAAGTGTTAAGGCAGCTCTAAAATACGTAAAAGCGCCAACTGCGGAATTTAGGGATGATAGTTATAATTTTTCACTTATAATTAATTTTTAGATTGTGATAATATATAAGTGTTAGTTAGCAGATTTTTGATGAAAGTTAAAAATTGGAATTATCACAAGAGCATTTAGACTTAATTAAGAAAATTATCAAGTCTGATAAAAAATTCCAAAATAATGAAGATTTATTTGACGATTTTTTCAATGAGACTTGTAAGCGTTCTTTATCCATTGTGGAAACAATGGAAGATTCTGATGTGCTTGAATCATATCTTAGAAAAATAGCTTCCACTGCAATTGTTATTGTTCTAAAAAATATGGGAAGAGTAAGAAGAACACATCAAAGCTACGTGAACAATGATAAAGAAATAAAACAACCTGTTATAACAGATGAAAACGTTAATTCTGATAATGTAAAACCATTCAATGTTAACTACAATTTTATAAACATAAAAACAAATCCTGAAGAAATTGCTGTGCAAAAAGAAATTTTACAATCAGTTTATGATTCTGTTGTTATATTACACAGTCAGCATATTGAAAAGCAATATCTTCAATTATACGAACTCAGATACGTAGAAGGTCTAAAACAAGCAGATATAGCAAGAGAAATGAATATCTCTCAATCACAAGTTTCAAAAAGACTTTTTGAACTTATGGATGCAGTAAAACAATCTATTAACTAACAAAATTCGGTAAACAATGATTTGTCCAAGATGTAAAAAACAAATACCAAAAGACACTATCAGTTGTCCACATTGTAACATGAAAATTGGGACACACTGTAAGCATTGTGGCGCTTATAATTTGGTGTATAATAAATCTTGTGTCGAATGTGGTGCAGAACTGGTAAAATTCTGTCCAAAATGTAAATCTGCAAACTTCCCTAATGCTACAATATGTCGTAAATGTGGTGCATCGTTTAAAAACAATAAAAATACAGAGAAAATAAAACACAATAAATTAACCCCACCAAGACAATTTGTATTGCCTGAAATTTCAAAACACAATTTCAAAAGAAAGCCGCATTTAGCCGAAAAACTTGAAATAAAAACAAAAAATGTACAAAAAAGTGCAATTATAAATGTTAATCCTGCAAAAGCAATTACATCAGATGCTCCAATTTTGCCTGTAAGAGAATTACTAAACAGCAATGACAAAATCTTACCGGAAGTAAAATCTGCAAAAAAGGTATCAAATTCATCAAAACAACTAACTAATAAAAAGAAAGTTAAGAAAGTTAAAAAGAAAGAAATCTCGCAAGAAAATGAAGCTTTACAGCTGCAATTAAATACTCTGCAAAATCAACTAAGCGGTCTTCAGCAACAGCTAAACACTTTACCTCAGCAGTTGAATGCAATGCAAATTCAGCAAAACAAGGACGAGGCACAAACTGCAAATAAAAATTCTGATATAATAGATAAAAAGCCAAAATCTAATCAGAAAAGTGTTCTTCCAAAATCACAAAAAAACAATACCATCAAAAAAACATCAACAACAAAACCGCAAATAAAATCAACCAACGGATACCACGGTATCTTACCACATAAATCTAATATTTTACCAAATAGCAGAAATGTAATACCTAATCCGAGAAAACTTCAAAAACCAAAAAATATTTTATCTGAAGCTGCAAGTAAACATTTTAAAATTACTGAGCCAAAACCGGTTGCAGATGTTCCGGTAAAAAATGAATATACTCAAAGCGGTTTGCCGGAATATTCACCAAATTTATTCACACAGGCAAGCGCAAAAAACATACTTGTTAATACATTATTAAATACTTCGGTAAGTATTATATCACTTAGCGGCGAAAGCGGTATTGGAAAAAATATTGTTCTTCGAGCAACAATTGAAGCTCTGCAAGAAAATCAATTTGTTTGGCTTATTGGTAAAGCGACTCCGCTTAGTCAAATAACCCCTTGCGGATTATTTCAAGATATTTTACTTACTTTCTTTAACGTTACTAATTTTTGTTTGAATACTACAAAATTACGAAAAGAGTCACTTAAATTTTTTAAAACTGAATTTCCAACTTTGAAAAATGACGAAATTGATGATTTAATTAATTTTTTGTACCCTGAAAAATCTGCATATTATGAGCAAATTTTTAAGAATAAAGCAAGAACATTCTCTATATTGAGAAAAGTTTTTGACACAATTACATCAAGAATGCAAACTGTTTTTGTATTTGATAACTTTGAACATATTGACAATATGTCGTATGAATTTTTAAAGACATTAATTAACAGTAAAACAGGTCTGCAAAATACAAAGTATATCTTAACATACAATGAACCCCGCTCTGCAAAAACATATCTTTATGACAAATCGCTAACTGACAACGCATACACAGACATATCATTAATACCTTTTAATGACAGTCAAACCGATTCGTTTATTAATCAATATAATCCTCTGTTTGTTGGAACATCACAAGCCCTAAGAGATACAATCCATAAACAGACAAACGGAAATCCTGCATACATTGAACAAATTTTAAATCTTGTTACTGATTCTAGCAGAAATTACATATCTTTTTCATTACCTGACTCATTTGAAGATGTTGTAAAACGAAGATTGACAATTCTTAAGAATGAAAACTCTATGGTATATGAAATATTGATAGCATCTGCAGTTTTGGGATTAAAATTTTATCCTGTAATTTTAAACCAATTATTCAAAGTTGATGACAGAACTTTTGTAGAATTGTTTTCAAGCTTGCTTGATTTGAATTACATATCGCCTGTAAATGAAACGGCTTATGAATTTAAAAGTACAAAATTATGGAAAACTATACTTGAAATCGCAAAAAAAGATCGCAATTTTATGAATATTAACGAAAAATTATTCGTAATATTATCAGGTTTTACACTTTCCTCTCACTCATCGCTAGCTCTTATTGCTACGAATTTAAAAGAAAATTTGAGTGCCTTAAATGCTTGGTCTGAAGTTGTACGTCAAACCTCAGCAATTGGCGATGAAAATATATATATAATGGCACAGAAATATTCATTGGTACTGGTTGAAAAGCTTCAAGGACGCAATAGTTCTTTAATAAAACACAATATTTACGAACGATTAGGCAAATTAATGTCATTTACAAATCCAAAAGCGGCTATTGAATATTTGCCAAAAGTAATTGAACACTCCAGACACCTGAATGATAATCTTAAAGAATTTGAACTAACAGGATACCTTGCGCAATGCTGTCAAAAAGTTGGTAATCACTTTGGTGTAATTGAGTGCATTGACAGCGCAGCATCCAATATAGACCAAACTTATGATTTAGAAATCGCAATGGTAAAATCCAGAAAACTTCTTTCTTTATTAACTATTGGCAACCTTGGAGAAGTTGTTGACTTAATAGACACTGAAATATTACCTATATTTGAAAGAAATTTGGATACAACAAGACAGCACAAAAACATTAAGATAGAAGATTTATTTGAAGCTTGGCTTGACACATACCTAATTCTTGCAAATGCGTTAGTACTTCAAGGAGATAATCGTTCTATCGGAATAGTAAGCACTATTTTTGAAATAATAGAAAAAAATCATATTCAAAATGATTTATATATCTGCAAAACAAAATTAACGCTGGCTCTTGCTAATACACTTAAAGGCGATATAAAAGAATCTGAAATAATACTTGATGAGACACTAAAACAATACAAAAATAATGACATAATGGATAGTCAAGCAATAACCGTTTGGAATATGATTAGTGTTTTAAACAGCATAATGAGAAACCAATTGGATAGTATTCAAGATGAGCTGTTCCAAATAGTTACATTTGCAAATAACAATAATGACCAATTTACTAAAAATATATTAAAATTATTACTTGGAAAAGTATTAAAAGAAAAAGGAAAATTTAAGCAATCGTTAGCAATATATACTGAACAAGTAGCATACTTTGCAAATGAAAAAAATGCTCTTGGCGTATTAATAGCTTGGTACTTTATATCTGAAGTAACATTATTAACCGCAGGGGCTGAAAAATCACTTGAATATTCTCTAAAAGCTCTTGATATTGCACAAAGTCCAAAAATACAAAATTTTTATTTTATAACTCAATTTAATAAAATCATTGGAGAAGCATACCTTGCATTACAAGACTATGATTCCGCAAAAGCGTACATAGAAAGTGCTATTGGTATAGCAAGACAATTCGATTTACTTGATACATTATCTGAATTGTATTTCTTATATGGTAAATACTTGCAAGAACTTGCAACTATAAAATCTGATTCTCAACGAGATTATGCAGTAAGCGCATTTAAAATGTATGATAAAGCTGTTAATCTTGCACAAAACTTAAATAATGGAAATCTTGTAAGCACAGTAATGGCTGCCAATACAGAATTGAGACGATACTGTCAAAAACACGGTATAATAATAAGATAAAAAAAGACCGCCTTAAAGGCAGGTCTTTTTTGTATGTTAGTCGTAGTATAATTTTTAATTAAGCTTTTTGAGCTTTAGCTGCATCTTTAGCATCTAAATAGTTAGTTAATTTAGCGCCTAATTTATTAGCAACAGGAGTAATAGCAACAGGAGTTAAGAATCTGTTAATTGATGAGCAAATAACTAAATCAATAGCATTTCTTGCACCTGTTTGTAAAGCTTCCATTTCTTTTGCAGATTTACCGCCCTTAGCAGTCATTAATTCGCCAAATTTGTTAGCTAACTTATTAGTAGTACCTTTTAAAGCACCCACAACAGTATAAGTTAAAGCTGTTGATACTGCAAATGTCAAAGCTTGATTTAAAGCCATAGTAATTTTTTCATTTGTAGATTTCTTTTTATCAGTTAAGTTTTTGTAAATATATAAACCTGTAGTTACAGCTGAACTTGCAGTTGACAAGTGAGTCATTAAGTTTTTGCTGTCACCAACTTTTTCCATACCTTTAACAAAAACATCAGAGTTGCCAACTTTACTTAGAGCTGTTGCAACACCATCAGATAAACCTGAGAAATTTACATTTTGTGCTTTTTGTGGAACAACTGCGTTAATAGGTGAAACGTTCATTACTTAGTACCTCCTTTGAAGTTATCTAATACGGGACGTTGTGCAACTTCTTGTTGTTGCATAGCTTGAGCTACAGGAGCTTGAGCTTGTTGAGCAGGTTGTTCAGCGCCTTTTTTCTTACCGAATAAAGCTTTGTTTACAACACCTGATAAAGCAGATGTCATTAATGCTCTTGGAACTGCTAATAAAATATCAGGTCCAAATGATAAAACTTTGTTAACATTCTTTTCGAATGCTGGATTTGATTTCATTTTTTCGTGCATTTTAGGTAAATATTTTTCTGTATTACCCATAACTTTTTGCAAACCTGCTGAAATAGGTTTCATAACAACTGAAGTAATAGCAAAACCGATAACAGCAGAAGCGATTGCGTGAGCTGCAGCATTACCTTTGTTTTTTTGTTCATTTTCATCTTTAGCAGGTAAAGCCATAATTGCAGCAGGTCTTAAAATACCTGCCATAACTAATGATGAAGCAGCGTTGAATGTTGCAGAGTTTTTACCTGCAAATTCAGCAACTTTTTCGAATGCTTTGCTTCCCAAAACTTTGTCAACGGCACCTGTAAATTGAGGTTGAGCCGAATGAGAAACAGCACCAATTGGATTAATTGCCATAATAGATACATTTCCTTTACTACACTAACACATGTCTATAAAGTATCCGAAATGATAAAATTTGCTACATGACAAACTGTTTCTTTACATTTGTTAACAAAAGATATTCAAAAATTAAGCACTATTTACAACTGTGATTACCATCAAAAGTCAGCTTAATAGAACTATTAGGACAAGTTGTTCCGTCAGATGTTTTTAAATAATCCATGTTTCCAAAATTAACAACCCAGTATGCAGCTAAATAATCAGAAAAATAGCCTGAGTATTTACTTACGTAGGTATTATTGTATTTATCAAGATATACACCATTCTCATGATTCACATAAAATTTAAATACATCGTAACCTTGTTTATTGGCACCCTTTTGAATTCCATCTATATCAACACGATACCAACAAGGTAAATAAGGGTTGCCTGTTGAGCACGAAAATGTTATTGTTGAACCATCTGCAAGAATTGCAGCTCTAGGATATGGCCAACCGCCTGAACCATTTTGGTCTATCTCAATTGTACAAGATGATACACTATCACATTTTTTTGATACTTTCATAAATTCTAACATTCTTTCAAAACAACGCGACGTGCAACTTCCGGAATAACCGGTACACCATTCATCAATCGGTCCATATACTGCTTCTGCTCTACCAAAAGCATCATTTAAATTTTGATAAATCTTCTTAACTTTGGCAACTTTTTCTTTATCACCTGTAGAACTGTTTAAATTAGGAAGTGTCAGTGCCGCAACAACACCGATTATACCCATTACAATAAGTGTTTCTGCTAGGGTGAACGCGGATTGCTTGAACTGTAAATAATATTTTTTTAACATGTTATACTTCCTTTCTTTGTTTATATTGTCCTGCTCGGACGGAGGAAACTTTTGGTGGCAAAAGTTTCACAAAAACCACAACCCGATTTTCTCTCATTAATTTTCACTAAATTCAA
>DJYG01000032.1 GCA_002450015.1 Cyanobacteria bacterium UBA6984
AGTTGATAATATGATTATCGGCGGTGGTATGGCTTATACATTCGTAAAAGCAAACGGTGGTAAAATCGGTAATTCTATCTGTGAGGACGACCAATTAGACGTTGCAAGAGCTATTGAAAAGAAAGCACAAGAAAAAGGTGTTAAATTAGTAATGGCAACAGATGTTTTAGTTACAGACGATTTTTCAGGTAACGGTACAAACAAATTCGTTAAAATTAACGAAATTCCTGACGGATTTGAAGGTGTTGATGCAGGTGAAGACTCAAGAAAAGCCTTTGCTGAAGTTGTAAAATCATCAAAAACAATTCTTATGAACGGACCGGTTGGTGCTTTTGAAAATCCTAAATTCGCAGAAGGTACTAAATCAATTTTAGAAGCAATTGTTGAAGCAACCAAAAATGGTGCAACTTCTGTAATCGGCGGTGGAGATTCAGTTTCTGCAGCTAAAAAATTCTTTAAAGCAGAAGATTTCACTCACGTTTCAACAGGTGGTGGTGCTTCTTTAGAATTTATCGAAGGTAAAGTTTTACCTGGTGTTGCAGCACTTGATGAACAATAATTATTAAATTTTATTTTATAATCTAAATAAAAAATAAGACCTGAGATAAAAATCTCAGGTCTTTTAGTAAATCCTCTAATCGGTATTAAACTAAGTTCAAAGCGATAGATGGTGCTTGGTTTGCTGTTGCTAACAAGCTTGCTGATGTTTGTTGAAGAATTTGTTGTTTAATATAATTTGATGATTCTTCTGCAATATCAGCGTCTTTAATCAATGAACTTGCTGATGTTAAGTTTGTTGCCATTACTTGAGCTGATTCCATTGCTGATGAAATTGCTGCTTGTTTTCCACCAATTGCTGTCATTGCGCCTGTAATTTTTTTAATTGCATTGTCAACATCACCTAAATAAGTTCTAAAATTGCTATCTGTCCAGTTATCTGGAACTGTTTGTAAATTTAAACCTTGAGAATCAGTTGTTGCTTTTTTGAATACATTTGAATCCAGAGTAATTTGTGAATTTGGTGTTGTATCAATACCAACTTGCAAAGTAACAGAAGTAGTAGAACCATCAAGAAGTTTTTTACCGTTGAATTCAGCAGAATTTGCTACACGATTAATTTCTGTCAATCTTGCATTGATTTCTGTTTTAATTGCACCAATTGCATCTGAACCATAAGTTCCGTTTGCTGCTTGTTCTGTCAAATCTCTGATACGAGTAAGGTTGTCATTAATTACACCCATTACCCCTTCCATAGTATCTAACATAGAAGCACCCATTTGAGCGTTGTCTTGCGCTACTTTCAATGAACTTACTTTGTAATCCAATTTGTTTGCTACTGCCAGACCTGCTGCATCATCTTTTGATGAATTGATTTTCAAACCTGTTGACATACGTTGCATTGCAGTATTCATTGCGTTTGTTGCTTTGTTCAATGAAGCTTGTGCTGTTAGTGATGGAATGTTTGTGTTTACTGTAATTGCCATAAGCGATCTCCTTTCGTGATTGATACACTACAATCCTTTGCAGTGCATGTTACGCGTCCTGCATAACATTCAAAGTGACAACGATATACATACATTTTTCTTATGTACATTTTTCATGTTCCACGGAAAAAATTTTTTATAACACAATATTACAAATTATTTACATTTTCTGTGTACCTAAGACCTAAGATATTTTAATAATATCTTAGGTCTTTATATAATTATCTATACAAGATTCAATGCAATAGACGGAGCTTGGTTTGCTGTTGCTAACAAGCTTGCTGATGTTTGTTGAAGAATTTGTTGTTTGATATAATTTGATGATTCTTCTGCAATATCAGCGTCTTTAATCAATGAACTTGCTGATGTTAAGTTTGTTGCCATTACTTGAGCTGATTCCATTGCTGATGAAATTGCTGCTTGTTTTCCACCAATTACTGTCATTGCACCTGTAATTTTTTTAATTGCATTGTCAACGTAACCTAAATATGTTCTAGCATCAGAATCTGTCCAAGTTGTTGGAACATCAGTTGCTAAATGGCTGTCTAAGCCTGCTCTTGTTGCATTAACAAATACATCTGAACCTAATGTAATAGTTGAGTTATTTGTACCACTTGTAGGAGCTGTTTCAATACCAACTTGTAATATTACATCATGTTGACCATCTGCCAAAGTACCATCAAGAAGTTTTTTACCGTTAAATTCAGCAGAATTTGCTACACGGTTAATTTCTGCAAGTCTTGCATTAATTTCTGTTCTGATTGCACCAATTGCATCTGAACCATAAGTTCCATTTGCTGCTTGTTCTGTCAAATCTCTGATACGAGTTAAATTGTCGTTAATTACACCCATTACACCCTCCGCTGTGTCTAGCATAGATGAACCCATTTGAGCATTGTCTTGTGCTACTTTCAATGAACTTACTTTGTAATCCAATTTGTTTGCTACTGCCATACCTGCTGCGTCATCTTTTGATGAATTGATTTTCAAACCTGTTGACATACGTTGCATTGCAGTATTCATTGCGTTTGTTGCTTTGTTCAATGAAGCTTGTGCTGTTAGTGATGGAATGTTTGTGTTTACTGTAATTGCCATAAGCGATCTCCTTTCGTGATTGATACACTACAATCCTTTGCAGTGTATGTTATGCGTCCTGCATAACATTCAAAGTGACAACGATACACATAAATTTTTTTTTATGTACACTTTTCATGTTCCACGGAAATTTTTTTTTATAACACCATTCTAATTTTTAGTTACATTTGTTTACAAAAAAATAAAAATTATTTTTGCTATAATATTCTTGTAATAAATATATAAAGGAACAAAATTGTATGAGCGGACATTCAAAGTGGGCAACCACAAAGCACAAAAAAGCTAAAGTTGATTCTCAAAGAGCAGTTGTTTTTCAAAAATTTTCCAGAGAAATAATTGTAGCTTCAAGACTTGGCGGTGGTGATTTAAAAGCTAATTTCAGATTAAGAACTGCTGTTGAAAAAGCAAAAGCGGCAGGCTTACCAAATGATAATATAAAACGTGCAATTGACAAAGGATGCGGAAACGGCGCTGCTGAAAACTATGAAGAATTGACTTACGAAGGATATGGTGCAGGCGGTGTAGCTATTGTTATTGAAGCCATGACTGATAACAGAAATCGTACAGCAGGTGATATAAGAAGCTATTTTACTAAATTCAATGGAAATTTAGGTGAAACAGGTTGTGTAGGATGGATGTTTAAACAATATGGTATGATAACATTCCCTTCTGATGTTGATTATGACAAGTTAGTAGAAGAAGCTATTAATCTTGGAGCAGAAGATTTTATTGAAGAAGAAGACGAATACAAAATTTTAACATCTATCGCTGATTTGCAAACCGTTTCTGAAGGTCTTGAAAAAGCCGGTTTTGAACACACAACAGCAGAATTTACAAGAATTCCTGAAAACACAATTGAAATTACTGACGAAAAAACAGCAACACAAATTATGCGTTTAATGGACAAAATCGAAGAACACGATGATGTTCAAAACGTATATTCAAACTTTGATATTCCTGATGAAATCATGGAAAAAATTGAAGGAACATATTAGGATATAAAACAAAACAATATAAATAATACTTTAAAAAGCCTGTAAACAGCACTCTAAAGCTGGCAAACAGGCTTTTTTATTAAGCATATATTATATATATTATTTTAAGTAATGGTTTTTACCGATACCAAAAGCATTTTTTGCAACATCAGCAGCACCATAAGCAGCTAAACCAATTGCAGCACCTTTTGATACTTTACCTTTAGTTAAAACTGCGGCTGCTGTTAATGCTAAAGGCACAACATTTGAAACTAAAGATTCTGCAAAACCTTTTACATATCCAACAACAGAATTAAATCCGTTTCTTACACCATTAAATAAATGACCTTTCATTTCCATATTAAAACGTGCATCTTGAATTTTACTCATCAAAGCACTTGGCTTATCTAAAGATTTTGAATCCATATAAGCATCTAAACCACTTGATGCTATGGCATCACGTTTATTTTCAACGGCTCTCATTTGACCAAGTTTGTGAGCATCGTATGCAATGGCTGCTAAACCTACATAACCTGTTGTTTTTGCTAATACTGATCCGATTGTCATTTTACTTATTTCCTTTTTAGATTAATTACTTTTACTGTTTTACTGTTTTTATTTTTTATTAAGGCATTCTTAAAAGAACTTTTTTTGCTATGTCTGATTCTTGATTGTCTTGTTTTTGAGCCATTTGTCTTAATAACTGAGCTGTAAAATCATCACCTGTTACAATATTTGATTCTAAAGCTGCTAATGATAAACTTCTTATTCCTAATTCAGGATCTTGTAACATTTTGTTTGTTAATGCTGTTAAAGCCGGATTATCTTTTCTTTCTGAATCTTCTTGAAGTCTTGCAACTACATCTTGTGCTGCCATTAATCTTAATTTTTTATCTTGTGAATTTAAATAGCTTTCTAAATTTCTTACGTAATGGTCAGTTAATTCCATTTTTGGTCTATCGCTTGTTGTATTTTTTGCAATTTTTTCTAAAGCTGAAACTAATTCTTTTGGAACTGCAACTTCTGTTTTTATTGGGTTTGATTGAACTGCTGTTTGAGCTGTTGATTTTTGTTCTTCTACTTGAGGTTTTTCTTCTGCAATATATGATTTACCGTTTAATTCTTCGTTTGCTTTGCTGATGTTAACCATTTGTTTTGCAAGAGCTGCTTGGTTTAATTTAGCAATTGCAGGCATTGCAAATGTATTTAAATAATAAGTTTGAGGATAGCAACCATTGTTCAAAGCCATTGTTGGAGCAGCCATAACAGGTCTTGTCATATTACCAACATTTGAAGCACCTATTTGAACACTTACACCTGAACAACTTTTTGGTTGTACGTATTGAGATACGTTTTGCATTTATCTAACCTTAACCTTACCTAATTAATTTTTAAACCTTACCTACATTTATATAAAGTCAAAAAACATGAAAAAATTGCCTTTTTTGACCGATTGTTAAGAAACATTAAGATAACTTTTTTATTAAAAATTTTGTTATAATTTTTTTATGAATAATTTTGAAAATGAATTACCCAAAAGACTGTGTTTTAACTGCGGAAAATGTAGCGGAAACAAACCAAAAAACGCCTTTTCAGCCATGCCTGACGGGTGTGGTTATGAAGGATTTTTATTTTTAAAAAAAGAAGAACATAAACAAAAAATTCGAAAATTAAATGAAGAAATTATTTTACTTAACGTAAAAATTTTAAACGCAAAAAGTAATACCAAGAGAAAAAAATTTACCCATGCCAAAGAAAAAATTTTAAATCAGATTGAAGAATTAAAAAATTTCGGCCCGATAGATTTTTAAAAATAAGTCATTATTTTTATTAATTTCTACAAATTGTTACAAAAATTAATAAACTTCCGAATCTTTTTTAGTTTGTCCTAAAAAATCAGCCCACATCAAATAATTAGTAACAAAGCACACGGATACCCATAAAATCACAAAGAAGTTTGTCCAATTCATGCCTGCAAGAAGCGCTATAATGTATGCTGGAACAACCATAAAAATAAGTATAAAAATAATATCTTGAATTATAAAGAAAAATATGTTTACAATAAAAGTTTTCAAAGCTAAAGCCACTTTTATCGGATTATATGCATCCAAAAGTTTACCTGTATCCAAAAATTGAGTAATACTTGCAAAAAATAAAGATGAAACTAATAAAGAAAATATAAAATTACAAACTTTCAGAGTAATTGAAGATTGTACAACATCAGGGAAATAGTTGAACATTACATGAAAATATCCAAAACCCAATCCGACACATACAGCCGTAACAGGAATAGCTGCTAGAATTGTTAATCCTAAAGTTATAAACATTCTAAACGGAAGCATAAAAGGAGGTAAAAGCATTGGTTCTGCTGTACAAGAACGCCTAATTGTTTCAAAAAATATTGCAGCAAATACAACTCCAAAAATTATATTTATAGTAGTTGAGAATGCTGTTTGACCGCTTAATTGTGCGTATGTGGCTATTACAGCAGGAACAGTTAAAATCAAAATTTTAACAATTGCATATTTATCACCGACAATATTTCTAAAAGTATCAATAATATTAATCATTTACTGTTCCTAAAATTGTTTTAAAAATCTTTCGTCATTATTAAAGAATAATCTTATATCATCAATGGCATATTTAAGCATTGCAAGTCTTTCAACACCCATACCAAATGCAAAACCGCTATAAACTTCCGGATCAATATTAGAGTCTTTCAAAACATTTACATCAACCATACCTGCGCCTAATATTTCTAACCACCCTGTACCGGAACATGTTCTGCAACCTTTACCTTTGCACATTATACATTCAACGTCAATTTCTACCGATGGTTCTGTAAATGGGAAAAAACTGCTTCTAAATCTTGTTGGTCTTGATGAACCAAAATATAATCTTAAAAATTCGTTCATTACACCTTTCAAATCAGCCATTGTAACATTTTTATCTATATATAGACCTTCAATTTGATGGAAGAAATTGTTTTTACGAGAGTTAATATTTTCATTTCTGTAAACTCTACCCGGTGCAATAATTCTAATCGGAGGTTTTGAGTCTGCCATTGTACGAACTTGCGCACCTGAAGTTTGGCTTCGCAAAAGTACATTTGGAGCAACTGTTGTATAGAAAGTATCTTGCATGTCTTTTGCAGGGTGATCTTGAGGAAAATTTAACATATCAAAGTTAAAATATTCTGTTTCAACTTCAGGAGAGTGTTTATCTGGAGCAACTGAAAATCCGAGTGCATGAAAAATATCCGTAATTTCATTTATAGTTTGAGTTATTGGATGAACATGTCCCATTTGAATATATTTACCTGACAATGTTACATCTATTTTTTCTTGTTTTAATTTTTCATCAAGCTCTTTTTTATAAAATTCGTCATATTTAGTTTTAACTTCTGCTTCTAACTTGTTAGCAACTTCGTTTGCAAAAGCACCTACAATTCTTTTATCTTCATCTGAAAGGTCTTTAAGATTCTTTTTTATGGAATTTAGCTCGCCTTTTCTGCTTAAATATCTCAGTTTTAAATCTTCTATATCAGCTATTGATTGTGCCTTTTCCAAATCTGCTTTTGCAGCGTCATAAATTTTTTGTAATTGTTCTTTCATTATTGTTTCCTTTGCTTAAATAACAGGATTGTGTACCTTTTCATATCCAACAGTAGTAGAATCACCGTGTCCGCAGTATATATTTATTTTATCATCAAACAAATTCAGAATGTCCTTAATACTCTTTCTTAATTGTTCATAACTGCCACCGGGCAAATCGGTTCTTCCAACACTACCTAAAAATATTGTATCACCTGAAAATATTTTATCATCAACAAAATAACAAACTCCACCTTTCGTGTGTCCGGGGGCAGGAATTACTTTTATATCTTGTTCACCAATTTTAATAACACTATTTTCAGTAATATATTCATCAACATGCGGAATTTCAACAGCATCCATTCCAACCATAAATTTATCAATAAAAATATTAATATTTTCTAATAATTCTTTATCTGCAAGAGGAATTAATATTTTCGTTTCAGGAAAATTTTCATGAAAATCATTTATACCCAAAACATGGTCAAAATGAGCATGAGTTATTAAAATATATTTTAATTTTGCGTTGTAGTTATTTAAAATTTCTTTTATTTCAGGAATATAAGATGTGCAATCTATTAAAACCGCCTCTTTTGCTTGTTCATCAATAAGCAAGTAATTATTATTTTCCAACATTCCGCTAACAAATGTTTTTAAAATCATTCTTCATTTCTCACTAAATCAAAGATATTTTTACAAATTTTGAATAATTTTTCAGCTTCATCAAGAGGAAGCATGTTATCTCCATCACACAAAGCTTTTTCTGGTTCAGGATGAACTTCAAAAAATAAAGCATTAACACCAGCAGCAACCGAAGCCTTTGCAAGTACAGGAACCCATCTTCTATCGCCTCCTGTTGCACATCCGTTAGTACCCGGCATTTGTACACTGTGTGTAGCATCAAACACAACAGGATATCCTATAATTTGCATCATAGGAATAGCGCGCATGTCGGTTACAAGATTGTTATATCCGAAAGTTACACCTCGCTCTGTAAACAAAATATTATCATTCCCTGAATCTGAAACCTTTTTTGCTAATGCTTGCATTTGTTGTGGTGCAAGGAATTGACCTTTTTTAATATTTATAATTTTACCCGTTTTTGCTGCTTCAACAAGTAAATCTGTCTGCCTGCATAAAAATGCAGGTATTTGAATTACATCAGCGACTTCCGCAACCTTTTGAACATCTTGCGGTAAATGAACATCGGTAACAATTGGTAAATCGAACTCTTTTTTTATTCTTGATAAATATTCAAGTCCTTTTTCTATGCCTAACCCCCTGTAACCATCAATTGTTGATCTATTTGCTTTATCATAAGAAGATTTAAAAATATAATTAATTCCTAATTTTTGTGTAACAGTTTTCAACTTTTCGGCAACTTGCGCCATACAATCATAACTTTCTATTGCACAAGGACCTGCAAGAATTGTTAACCTATCGCCGCCAATTTCAAAATTGTTTAACTTAATCTTCTTAACGTCTATCATAATAAGATTATTTTAACCAAAACATGAGTAAAAATAAAGCAAATTATTTACAAGAAGTGTTTGTTGTCCAATCTAAAATTGTTTTTCCGTCCGGACATTCACCCTCACTATTAACCTTTAAATAATCCATGTTACCGTTTTGAATTACCCAACCTGTACAATTTGCAAAAAGAAAATTTTCTAGATCTTTCAAACAATTATTTTTAAATTGTTCATTATTGAATTGTTTTTGTGAACCCATAGGTTCAAACCCACGTGTATATAAAGAAAATTGAAATATATCAATATTTTTTTTATTTTTACCTTTATTTACTCCATCTATGTCTATTTCCATATATCCACATGATTGAGTATCATTACAATCTGTTGTCATTATTGCATAACTAAAAGTCATAGCAGAGCCATCAGCTAATGTTATCCAAGAACCAGTATTTTCAGGTATAGAACTACTTACCTTCATGAATTCCAACAGTCTGTTTCGAAATCGTTTATTAACAAGTTCCATGTCATTATTATCTAAAACAAACCAATCATTAATAGGTCCATAAACAGCCTGTGCTCTACCAAGTGCATCTTCAAGGTTTGAATATATTTTTTGTAATTTTGCAACCTTTTCTTTATCACCGGTTGAACTGTTTAAGTTAGGTAACGTCAACGCTGCAACAACACCGATTATACCCATTACAATCAATGTTTCTGCTAGGGTGAACGCGGATTTTCGACTCTGCCGAATAAAACGATTAAGTATCGTTTTATGAGAGGCGGTGAAGCGAGCGAGGCTTTGACGAGCGAAACTCGTGAGAGCAAATAGCCGATTGCGAATATTAAAATTGCTTATGCAATTTGTGTGAGCATTGAGGCTATGCGTACCCGAATAATCCAAGACAGCAGATTGCTTGAACTGTAAATAATATTTTTTTAGCATGTTAGACTTTCTTTCTTTATTTCTTTATTTATATCGTCCTACTCGGACAGAGGAAACTT
>DJYG01000031.1:0-10573 GCA_002450015.1 Cyanobacteria bacterium UBA6984
TCAGGCGGAGCAAGACCAAAGATTCTGACTAAAATCAACAATGAAGATTGGATAATAAAATTTCCGTCCTCGCAAGACCCTAAAAATATCGGCGAGCAGGAATACAAATACTCTATTGTTGCCAAAGATTGCGGCATAAAAATGAGCGAAACAAAATTATTCCCATCAAAAATTTGTTCAGGATATTTTGGAATTAAACGATTCGATAGGGAAAACGGCAAAAAAGTACACATGGTTTCAGTTAGCGGATTGATAGAAACAAGCCATCGCTTGCCGAATCTTGATTACAATATTTTGATGAAATTGACGTTAGAATTAACAAAAAATTATCAGGATATTGAGCAGTTATATAGACTTATGTGCTTTAATGTTTTTGCGCACAACAGAGATGACCATTCTAAGAATTTTTCGTTTTTGTATGATGAAAGTAAAAAAGAATGGCAACTATCACCTGCTTATGATTTGACTTACAGTTCATCATTTAACGGAGAACACGCAACAACAATAAACGGGGAAGGTAAAAATCCAAGTTTAAATGATATTTTAGTAGTAGCTAAAAATATCGGAATCAAAGAAAAACACGCGCTTGATATTGCACTTGATATTAAAGACAAATGTTTGTCATTGTTTGATTAAAATTTGTCAGAATTGAAAATTATTAAAAGAGAATTCTCAAACTTTTTAAGTTTTTAGGGAAATATTTCAAAACTTCCGTCTTGGATTTGCTCCACGCTCGGAAAGTTTCGCAATTGAACCTTCGGTTCAAGTTTGCTCAATTTCCTCGCTATCCGGACTAACTTCGTGTCGTCACCTCTCACAAAACGATACTTAATCGTTTTGTTCGGCAGAGTGCAAATCCGCTGATACAAACTCTTAAACTCCCTGATAATTCATTCTCTAACTAACTGATACTTTTGGATGTTTAATTCTGTTTATTCACTACTTCTTTCATCAATAAAAGCAGAGGTATTATAATAAAACTTGCCAAAGCAAAGATTCTAAACGTATCAATAAATGCCCAAAGAGTGGATTGTTCAAGTAATGCAAAGTGCATTTGATTAAGAGCCATATAGTGAGCTGTGTCTAAATCAACATATTGCGCCATATGCATGGTTGCATTATGAACACGTTCTGCAAATACAGGGTTCAAGTCATTTAAATATCCCACCATCATATTTTGGTGCATTTGCGAAAATCTTGATATGCAAGTTGTTGCAATAGATGTTCCGAATGATGCTCCCAAATTTTTCATCAAGTTTTGCATAGAACTTCCCATTGTTAAATCTTCTTTTTTTAATGTTGCACAAGAAAGATTAATAACAGGAGTCATAGACATAACCATTCCCGTTCCGTATAAAAAGTTTGGCAAGAATACGTTTGCAAGTGAAATTTGCATATTCAATAAACCAAATAATAGACCGCCTACACCAATAAGAACTAAACCTATAAAACAAGATATTTTTTCCGGCACTTTGCCCGTTACTGTTACCAGAATTATAAGCCCTGCTAAACTTCCAAGACCTCTTGGTATCATAGAAACACCACCCAAAAATGCGGTATAACCCATTAAACCTTGCAGCATAGACGGTAATAGCATCGCAGAAGCAATTAAAACGAATAACAATACCATTTGAATTAAAGTTCCGAACAAAAAATTCAAGTTTTTTAATAATCTTAAATCAAGTAACGGGTCTTTTTTATTTTTAAATTGTGTATAGAAAAACAATATCCCTGCTGTTGTTGATATTCCCATAAGCCAACAAATCCAAGACGCATCAAACCAACCTGCATCATTCCCCTTATCTAAAACAACTTGTAATAAAAGTATCCAAACAACAAGCATTCCAAACGCAAAAAAATCCATTTTTGCATTCGCTTGTTTTTTAGCATAAGGCGGATCTTTTATTAATTTAACTAATGAAACGGCACAAACAAGTCCGACAGGCGCGTTAATCAAAAATATCCATGGCCAAGACCAATTTTCAGTAAGCCAACCGCCTATTACAGGCCCCACAATAGGTGCGATTACAAAAGCAAATCCATACAAAGACATTGCTTTACCCCATTCTTTTTGAGGGAATATTTCCATCATAATAGCCTGAACCAAAGGTAATATCGCACCTCCGCCAATACCTTGCAAAAATCTTGATATTACAATCATAGGCATTGAACGGGATAATCCGCACAACAAAGATGCGACAGTAAATAAAACTATACTGAATATAAAATATTTCTTTCGCCCGAAAACTTTGCACAAATAACCGATAGCCGGAATAATTATTGAACTTGCAACCAAGTAACTTGTAACAATCCAAGTCGATTCATTTCTGCTTATAGAAATTGTTCCTGCAATATAAGGCAGCGCAACATTTGCAATTGTTTCATTTAGTGCAAACAAAAAGGCCGCTGTAACAAGAGGAATCGTAACAAGCCACGGATTTATGGAAGGCTCACGCCTTTCTTCCGTTATACTGTTTTCCAAAAATTCCTCTTCCTGTAAGGGGCATTTCGGCCGATTGCCTAATGTCGATAATAACTGTTCTAATACGAACTTAGATTAAAAAATACCTTACTGTATTTATGATATTGCAGTAAATTTTATTTTTCAAGAAATTATTAACAAAAACATTAAATAGATTAATCCTTATCAATTTTCTTTCCAACTTTCAATAACACAGAAAGCGGAATCATCAAAAATGTCAAAATCGCACAGAGGGCAAACAAGTCAGATATTGCCATAAGTTTTGATTGAACAAGTAGCTGTTTATAAAGCACTATATTTGCTTTTTTAGCAGCAATAATAGCTTCTCCGTGGTGTAAAAATGCAGATTTCAGTGCATTAAAATGAGCTATAAAATTGTAAGAATAAACACTCATATTCTTAACTAAATAATTCTGATGAACTTGAGATAAACTGATTATCCAACTTGAAGCAAGTGATGTTGCCATAGAACCTGTTACGCATTTTGTTAAACTGTGAATTCCTGCTCCTGATGGAATATCGTCTTTTGCAAGAGTTCCCAACGCTACCCCTGAGATTGGCACAAGAGCGGTAGCTGAGCCTATTCCAAACATTATATTTGATAAAATTATCCATTCTGGATTTACCGCTAAATTCAAATCAACACACAGTGCAATAGATACTCCCATTATTAAAAATCCTGTTGCGATAACATATCTGATATCATACAAAGCACAAATTCTTCCTATAAAAAACAGAATTACAACCGCAAAAACTCTTGTCGCAAGAGCAATTCCCGTATCAGATGCCGTACAGTGCATTAAACTTTGGAAAAATTGAGGAAGTAAAATCATTGTGGCACATACCATCATATTTAATACGACACCCAAAATCGTTCCGACAACAAAATTTGAGTTTTTAAATACTCTTAAATTCACAATAGGTTCTTTTATTTCAAGTTCCCAAACTATAAAAGCAAACATCATAGCTAAAGAAAAAACAGACAACCAATATATCCAACTACAATCAAACCAGCCGTATTGCTGACCTTTATCCAAGACAACCTGCATTGAAAAAAGCCATAAAATCAAAAATGCTACACCTAAAAAATCGACTTTCTCTTTTTTCTTGCTTCTTGTTGTATCGTTTACTATAATTGGAATTAGGATTAAAGATAAAATCCCTATCGGAATATTAATTATAAATATCCATTGCCAAGAAAAATTATCAACTAATAAACCGCCGACAGTTGGTCCCATAATAGACGAAACCATAATCGAAAATACAAAAATCGCCATAGCATCGCCTTTTCGATTTTCGGGAAATTCCTGTAACAATATTGATTGAGATAATGGCATTAAAACCCCGCCGCCAACTCCTTGAATAATTCTTCCTATAATCAAAACCAGAAGGCTCGGGGCAAAAGAGCATACGACAGAACCGACAGTAAAAATTGCAATAAATATTTTTAAAAAGTTCAGTCTGCCTAACGTCCTTTCTAACCACCCTGTCAAAGGTAAAAATATTCCGTTTGCAATCATATAGCTTGTTACAACCCATTTTGCTTCGTCTGCAGTTGAGCCGAATGAACCTGCTATATGCATTAGCGCTGCATTAGATGAACTTGTTGCAAGGAATGCAAAGAAAGTAGGCATTACAACAACAAGTGATAACAGCCACAAAGGTGCTTTTTTAGGGTTTATTTGTTCTTTTAATATTTCCATTATTTACCTTCTTTAACACCCTCGCCCTGCAGGAGAGGGTCGGGATGAGGGAACTATTTGATTTTTACCTTCGGCACAACGCTCATCCCAGGAGCTATTGTATAGTCAGAAACATCTTCATCAAACACAATTTTTACAGGAATTCTTTGTACAACTTTTATATAACTTCCAACTGCGTTTTCAGGCGGGAACAAACTTGCTTTTGCACCTGATGCTAATTGTATGCTATCAACTTTACCTTTAAACTTTTTATTCGGGTAAGTGTCAATTTTTATTGTAACTGGCTGACCTTTTTTCATCTTACCGACTTGAGTTTCTTTAAAGTTTGCAACAATCCATATTTTAGGTGAAACTACACTCATTAAAGGCTGAGCCTTATTTACATAATTTCCCATTTCGACAGAACGGGCAGAAACATAACCGTCTTGCGGAGCATAAATCTTTGTATATGATAAATCTAATTTTGCCTGAGCAAGCTGTGCTTCTATTTTATCAATATTTGCACCTGTCGCATCATCTTTTGATTTTGTAGATTTTAACATTGCCTGAGTTGCATTTTGTTTTTCCAATGCTTGTTTATATTTTGTTTCGGCAGAATCATATTCTTGCTTTGTGCAAAGCCCGTTATCACGTAATTTTGAATACCGTTCAAAATCTTTTTGGGCAAACTCTAAATTTTTATTTGCATCAGCTAAATTAGCACTGGATTTATCTATATCACTTGTTGAAACATTTTTATTGGCTTTGGCTTCTTTTAGAGCACTTTCTAATTCATTTACCTTGTTTTGATAATCCCTCGAGTCAATCTCTAGAAGCAAGTCCCCTTCCTTAACATAATCATTATCATCAACTTTAAGCGATATAACCTGTCCTGATACTTTTGGTGCGATTTGAACAAATCTGCCTTCAACAAAAGCATCATCAGTTGATTGGTAACTCAATGATGTAATAAATGCGTGCAAACCAAATAAAATAAAAAATAAAACAACAAAAATAGGGATTAAAACCCTTTTCTTTGCGTACTTTTTAAGTAGTTTTCTTCTTCTTCTTTTTTCTAATCTTAATTTTGCTTCTTTTTCAAAAACATCATCTTCTTTTCTTTTTCTGCTATTTTTCGGCATTTTTCTTTCCTTCTTTCATCTTGGTTTTTCCTCGTCCCTTGAGGGAACGACCTGTGAGCAGAGGGCGAAAGCGTAGCGAAGTTCCGTTTAGTGCGAACAGGTCAAGAGAGAGGGTAGAATTTCAACTTGAAAAGCTGTGCTTTGAAAGTTAGAAATTCGGGTGAGGCGTATTATCTCTCCAACTCTAAATTTTCCTGTATCTTGTTTAATACTTTAATACAAGTGTACATTTCGTCTTGTGTTATGTCTTTGAGGTAATTTTTACGTGATTCTGTCATAATAGGAGTAATCTCGGCTCTTAGACTTCGTCCTTTGTCTGTTATTTTGATAACGTTGTTTTTTTGAGTTTGTTCTTTCGTTATCAAACCTTTTTCTTCCAATACAGATATTATGCGTGCCATATTAGATTTGTCTTTACACAATAATTTGCATAACTTATTTTGGCTCGGGGGATTATCATCCTCAATCATATTCAGTACCATGTACTGCTCTGGAGTAATTTCAAATCCGTTTTTTGAATACAAATCCAAATTATGAACCTTAATTGCTCTGCCTGATGCTACTATTGCATTACCTATTAAGTTTGTAAAAATCTCCTTCAACATAGTTATTATAATAACATATAAAAATAATAAATCAAGTTGCATTTAATATTTTTATGTTATCATAATAACAAGAGGAGACACCCCGAAATGAAAAGAATAGCAATTTTAATATTTATACTTAGCTTGTTTGCGATGCCAGCATTTGCCGTTACAAACCCAACGGAATATATGAATATGTCTTTTTGGCAAAAATTTAATGACGATATTTTAGTTGATAATTTAATTAAGGTTTACGAGAATAACAACGACTTAAAAGCGGCAGTTTTGAAAGTAAACGAAGGAAACAGAATCGTTAAAATGTCGTTCGCAAATGAGCTTCCGCATGTCGGTTTTCAAGGTTATGTCGGGAGAATTTTTAGTTCATCAGATGAATTATTCGGTGAAGTCAAAATCCCAAATTACGCAGAAACCCATTATTTATTACCTCTTACAATGAATTATGAAATTGATATTTGGGGCAAAAATCATCTGATTACAAAATCCAAAAAGAAACAATTAGAGATGATAAAACAAGATGAAAGAGCCTCGTATATTTATATTTCATCAGCTTTTGCCGTTGATTATTACAATTTAATCAGAACGGATAAATTGATTTCTTATCAAAAGGAACTTATTGAATTGCAAAATAAAATTATAGACTCTTATAAAACAAAATATGAACTTGGAACAGCAACCCTTTCTGACATTGAACAAGCTCAAAAGAATTTGACCTATATGAAGGAAGAATTACAAAAACTATCGGAAAAACAAGATTTATTAAAAAACCAGTTATCAGTTTTACTGTCGGATAGAGCTTTTGAATCTATTGAAAGGGCTGAGTTTGATAGTTTAAATATTGCATTTATTCCGCCAAAAGAAATCAAATTTGATGTAATTGAAAAACGACCTGATAAAATAAAATCAGAACTTGAACTGGAAAAGATCGGGATTGACGTAAAAGTTGCTAGAAGAGATTTACTCCCGAAATTTATAATTACAGGCAATTTGGGATTTAATATGTATAACATATCTTCTTCTCATAAGTTTTTAGCTGATTTAGGGATAGTTCCTGCTTGGGATTTATTTATGGGCGGAAGAAAATTACAACTATTAAAATTAAAAAAAGACCAGTATGAGATAGCAACTCAAAGATATGAAAAAACAATATTAACCGCTATTCAAGAAACAAATGATGCCTTGTATTCAATGAAAACAGCAGAAAATATCAAATCTGTTGTTGACGACAGACTAAATAATGATGAAAAAGAGATGAAATATACTATTATTAGAGAAGACGCTGGAACGGCTGATAATTTAGACATAATGTTTCAGAAACAAAAACTTATAATTTCTAAAATGCAAACAGTTTCCGCAAAAATCAATGAGATAATTTCTGCAATCAATCTTTATCAAGCATTGGGCGGAGTTGATTTTACAGAAATTGAGAATATATAGTAAACAAATATCGGACATATAAAACAAACCGAATATCCAACCCAAGCGTATTAATTAGGTAAAAGTCTGTAAAAAAAATCTGTTTTCGTTTAATTCGGAGTTACACTCCATATTAAACGAATTTCGAATTAAAATTTTGTCATCGGTTCGTTTTCAGCCATTTTCAATTACATATTTTCAGTTTGTCCTGAGAAGTTATAACTATCCTAATTTTCTTTTAAATGTTCTGCTTGCAAGTGTTAAAGTTATCAAAGCTATTATAAGTAGTGGAATTATGTTTTCAATTACATCGCTTATTCCCATACCTTTTAATATTATTCCGCGTGATAGAACCATAAAGAATCTTACAGGATCTAAGTATGTTAGATACTGCAAGCAAAGCGGCATATCTTCAATAGGCGAAATAAACCCCGAAAGCAGTACTGCAGGCATCATAAATGTCATAACAGATAAAATTGCCTGCTGTTGAGTATTGCATATTGCTGAAATATAAAGTCCGACACCTACTATTGCCATAAGAGAAATCAAAATAGAAACAAAAAACAAAATTATAGAGCCGTTAAAAGGAACGTGGAAAAATACAATGACAATTCCAATCATAACCATTGTTAATGTCATTGCAATTACAAGCGGTGGAATTGATTTGCCGAGTAATATTTCAAATGATGAAAGAGGACTTACAATAAGTTGGTCGAATGTACCAAGTTCTCTTTCTCTTGCAATTGATAAAGATGTTAGAATCAAAGTTGTTACAAGTGAGAGCATTGCAACAATAATTGTCAAAATATACCATTTGTATTCAAGATTAGGATTAAACCAGTTTCTTACGGTTATATTCAATCCGGAGTTCTTGTTGCCTGTAAGCTCTGCATTATATAAATTTATTATTTGCGATGCGTATCCTGAGCCTATTGCAGCCGAATTTGTTTGTCTGCCATCGGATATTATTTGAACCGTTGCACCTGTTTTAGACTTTATACCCCTTACAAAATCATTTGGGATATTTATTCCGAGTTGAGCTTTTTGGGTATCAAGTTTTTCTTGAAATTCTTTTTCATTATCAACATAATAGAATTTTCTAAATCTTGATGAATTTTCAAATCTTGAAAGTAATTCTCTTGATTCAACACTTTGAGAACGATCTAAAACAACTGTATCAATGTTTCTAACTTCCATTGTTACCGCATTTGAAAACACCAAAAGCTGCATTAACGGCATTGCAATAATAATGGCACGGGATTTCGGATCATTCCAAATTGTCCTAAATTCTTTTTTTATGAGTGCCGCAACTCTGCGTAAAAAATCTCTAATCATTAGATAACCTCATTTGTGTTTTCTTATAAACGCCTGCAAATAGAAGCAATCCTAATAGTGTTAAATAAAAAGCATTTGCTAACCTTATTTCATTTACCCCGCCAGCCATAAATTCACTTTCAATAAATGAAACATAGTATCTTGGCGGAATTATCATAGTCAAGTATTGGAAAAATATCGGCATTGAATTAATCGGGAACATTAACCCCGACAACATCAGAGCAGGCATAAATCCTACACTTATTGAAACCATACTCGCCATAAATTGATTTTTTAAGGCAGTTGAAATCATTAAACCAATACCGAGTGATGTAAACAGGAAAATTCCGCTAATCAAGAAAAACATAAAATAACTGCCCCTGAATGGCACTTGAAATATACATACGCAAAGGAACATATTAAATGCAGTTGATAACATTCCCAAAATAAAATACGGAATATATTTGCCAAGCACAATATGAATTGCTCTGACCTTTGTACTTAATAATGCTTCCATTGTTCCTCTTTCCCACTCACGGGCAATAACAAGAGATGTAAGCAATATTCCGATTAAAGTCATTGTAATTGCAATTGAACCAGGAACGATAAAATGATGTGAGTTTAAATCCGGATTATACCAAGTTCTGTTCTCGATATTAATTAGAGGTTTTGATAAATTCTTTTTATATTTACTTGTAGCAAGCCATTGATTTGAAATAGCAAGCGCATAACTCTGAACATAGTTTGCAGTATTAACTTCACTACCATCTGTTATAACAAGTAAATCTGCTCTTTCATTTACCCCTTGACCTCTTGAAAGCAGACGCGAAAAATCGTTTGGGATAATAACAGCCCCTTTAATTTTAGAGCTTAAAATAGCTTTTTTAATATCTTCCATATTGTCGTAATTTATCGAATTAATGTATTTGCTGTGACCGAAAGATTTGACTAATGTCGCAACTTCAGGCGAATTATCGTCATTTTTTATTCCAATTGTGATTTTTACGGAATCAAGATTTATTCCGTACATATAAATTGTAATTGATATAATTGGCAAAATAAAAGCAATAACAATACTTGATGGATCTCTCAATATCTGTTTTATTTCTTTTTTAATTAAGGCTATTAGGATTTTCATTTTTCAGACTCCTTAATTAAGTTTATAAATGCTGTTTCCATATCGTTTGCCCCTGCTTGTTGTTTAAGCTCTGTTGGTGTTCCGACAGCAATAGTTTCGCCTTTATAGAAAAGAGAAATTCTATCGCAGTATTCAGCCTCATCCATAAAGTGAGTTGTAACCATTATAGTTACACCTTTTTTAGCCAAAGACGTTATATGATTCCAAAAATCACGTCTTGTCAAAACATCAACACCTGACGTGGGTTCATCTAAAAACAAGACAGGTGGGTTATGAATGAGTGCTGCTGCCATTGAAAGTCTTTGTTTTAAGCCAAGCGGTAGTTCTTCTGCTTTGGCATTTTCATATTCTTTTAGTCCAAAAACATCAATAACTTCATTAACTTTTTCTTCTTTTTTTAAAATACTAATTCCATAGGCAAGAGCAAAAAAGTCTAAGTTTTCTCGAACAGTTAAACTCCCGTATAACGAGAATTTTTGTGCCATATATCCTAAATTTGATCTTGCTTTTTCGGGTTGTTTTTTTATATCTATTCCCATTATTCTTGCCGTACCCGAAGTCGGACGGGCAAGTCCGCACATCATTTTAAACGATGTTGATTTTCCTGCTCCGTTTGGTCCTAAAAGCCCAAATATTTCGCCTTTTTTAATTTTAAAGGTGTTATTTTTAACTGCATAAAAGTTTCCATATCTTTTTTCTAAATTATCCGCTTCAACGGTTAATTCAACATCAGGTGCTTTATAATCGTAATTTTTAGCTATTAGTGATTCTTCTTTATTATATCCGCCCATTAAGTC
>DJYG01000031.1:10684-21039 GCA_002450015.1 Cyanobacteria bacterium UBA6984
CCTTCATAAATAACCTTACCTTTATCTATGACAACCGCAGTATCAAAACTGTGAGCCTCATCTAAATATGCTGTTGACCATAAAACAGTTGTTTCAGGGTTTATCATTTCACGAACCATTTTCATCAAATCTCTGCGAGATATAGGGTCAACACCGACAGAGGGTTCATCTAAAAGTAAAAATTCGGGATTTCCAAGAAGTGTGCAGGCAAGACCCAACTTTTGTTTCATTCCGCCTGATAATGCCCCTGCAAGTCTATCCTGAAAAGGTGCAAGAGTTGTAAATTCCAACATTTTATCAAAATCGTGAGGAACATTTTTTAAATCAGCATACAATTTTAAGTTTTCCAGGACAGTTAAATCTTCATATAAACCGAACTTTTGAGGCATATAACCTATATGCAGATTCAGTTCATCTTTTTGTGTTTTTGGATTGAAACCAAGCACATTTATTTCACCTTCATTTGGCAACAATAAACCGATGATTGTTCTTAAAAGAGTGGTTTTTCCCGCTCCGTCAGCTCCAATAAGCCCCGTTATTTTACCCCTTTCAATATTTAATGATAGATTGTCAATGGCAACGGTAGAGCCGAATTTTTTTGTTAAATTCTTAATTGCTACCGTCTGCATTATTTTCTTGATTATCCTTTGAAATTAAATCCACTTTTATTGTTACAGGCATTCCCTGTCTTAAATATTCATCTGTATCATAGATATAAACTCTAATACGATATACTAAATCAGTTCTTGTATCAGTTGATTGAACCGTTTTTGGAGTAAACTCTGCAATAGGTGAAATATATCCGATTTGTCCTTTGTATTCTCTTTTTTTACCTGTGTTTGGATTTGTGGTATCAGTATAAACATTAACTTCCTGTCCGTATTTAATGTTGCCTAAATCTGTTTCATTAATATAGGCTCTAACCCAAACGGGATTAGTTTTTGCCATTGTATATACGGGCTGACCTTTTTGAACATTACTTCCTGGTTCAACAACACGAACCATTATAGTACCGTCTTCAGGTGCATAAAGTTTTGTATATTTTAATTGGTTGCTTAAATAATCTTTGTTTGCAACTGCTGCTTTATAATCTGCATCGGCCTTATTTTGTGCATTATACAATGATTCAATTTCTTGTTTAGAAACAGTATCATCAACTCCTAATGGAGCATATCTGTTATATTTATCAGTTGCATCTTTTTGTGTTGCAAGAGTTCTATCAACTTCGGCTTCTGCCCTTTTAAAATTTGCATTGTAGTCAGATTCATCAATAACTGCAATTAATTCACCTTTTTTGACTGTATCACCTTCTTCTTTTAAAAGTTTTGAAACGAGTCCAGAAACTTGAAAAGATAAATCAACTTGCCTAATTTCAATATTGCCGAATAAAGTTAATTCATTTGAGGTATCTTTTTTATTAGCTTTATAGAAAAAAATACAAAGTCCTGCAATTAAAATTATTAAAACTAATGCTATAATCTTTTTCTTCATTATATCTTACCCCCTACGGTTTTATATAGTGTGTAATAATTAACTAATCTTATTGTTTTTGCTTTAGTCAAATCAATATTTTTGTTTATGTATATATTTTCAGAGTAAATGTGCTGAGTTTTTGAGATAATTCCACGATTTAACATCTTATCTGCATTTTTCAAATTTTTAGCTTCAAGCAATAACTTTTCTTTTGTTTTATTTTCAATTTCCGTATCGTGTTTTATGATACAAAGTGAAGTGTTAACTTCTTTTACCGCTTCTAAATCGGTATGTCTGTATTGTTCAAAAAGTTCTTTATACTTTGTTTTTTGGAATTTCAAATTGGCAATTTTTCTGCCCCCTGCAAATATATCCTGTGTTGCTCCTGCAAGTAATGCAGCAAGAGAAGATTCCCATGAGAAAAACGAACCCGGAGCAATATTATTAAATGCCCAAATACCTGTAATGTTAAATGTTGGTAAGAACTCTTTTCTTGCAACTCGAATATCTATTTTTGCTTTTTCCAATGCCATTTCAGCTCTTTTAACATCAGGTCTTGAGAATATAACATCGGACTCGATTTCGCTTGGGATTACTGCATTGTATTCAAAATTATCAATAGAACCTCTTTCAATACTGTTTGCACCATCGATACTACGACCTATCAAAACAGCAAATTGCATTAAAAGGACTTCTCGTTGTTTAATAAAATTTTCCAGTGTTATACTTGCCTGTTCAACATTATTTTTAGAGTTGTTTAATTCGGTTGTGTTTATAACACCACGAGCGAGTTTTTTGTTATTATCATTTAAAATTTGATTATAATTATCAACAATTTTTTCTTGTTCTTCTATAAGTTTGTCATACTCTAAAATATTTGTATAAACAGTTGCAACATCTGATAACAGTGCTAAATATGCACTTTGTTCATCAAATTTACTCATTTCATAAGTCTTTTGAACACTCTTGGTTTTATCTCTGTTTTTTAGAAGAAAATCTGCCTCGTAATTTACTATAAAAGGTAACACAAAAGCATTTTTGCTAACACTCAAATTAGGATTGAACTTTGGTGAATGAATCCCTAAATAATTTGCTGCAACACTAAATTTTGGTAATTCGTTTGCAAACTGTAATTTTACGCCCTGTCTGTATTCTTCTACCCTTATTGTTGCCTGCTTTGCGTTGTGGTTATTATCTATCGCCTCATTAATATATTTGAATAAGTAATCATCATTGAAACGAGTGAAAAACTCTATATTCAAATTATTTCTATCAACTGCAAAACAAGGATTAAATACGAAAAGTGACAGTGTTCCCATTATTATTGAGGATAATAATGTAATTTTCTTATTCATTTATCTTTCCCGCATCTCCTTTAATATGTGTTTTTTATTCATACTTCTAAATAAACTCTTTTTTGCTATCAACAAATTATGATTGATGATGTTCTATTTCTAGTATGATAATTATTGAGTTATACAATAATAAAACAAATATTTTTATTATTGTCAAAATGTAAATATTTATGACATAATTTCTGCTATAAATCCTAAATACCGCAATTAGTTTAAAATTGACAATGATATTTTTTTATGATATAAGAGGCTATCAAAGGAGAAGATGTTATGAAAATAATTGACTGTGAATTTCACTATTACTTACCTGAATTGATGGAATATCTTTCCACACGAGATAATGCAATGAGATATTATCCGGAAACTAAAATTTTGGAAGTAAGAGATAAAGTTTTTGCTCATTTTGACGGTGTAACAAATGAGCACCCTGTTATTGATGAATTGATGAATTTTGGAGCAGAAAGAATTGCCGTTATGGATAAAAACGGCATTGATGTAGGCGTTATGGCATCTTCTCCAGCACTGGAAGAATTACCGGAAAAAGAGGCAATATATTTTGCAAAAAAATCTAATGATGCAGTTGCTGAAATTATAAAAAAATATCCGAATCGTTTCCTTGGCGCTGCAGTTTTACCAACACCTTATGTTGATGAGGCTATAAAAGAACTTGAACGCTGTGTAAAAGAGCTTGGTTTCAAATATTGGCACACACATTCTAACTATAAAAATGAACATTTATATGAAGAAAAATATCTTCCTTTGCTTGCAAAAGCTGAAGAATTGGGTTGCGCGTTTTATGTTCATCCACAAGCATCAGATGATAAAGATATGAAAGATATGGGTTATGTATATTCTTCACCTGGACTTGGTTTTGGCTTAGATGCTATGAAAACATCATTAAGAATTATATTAAACGGAACATTTGATAAATTCCCTAACTTAAGAATGATTCTTGGTCATTTGGGTGAATACTTCCCATTCATATTAGACAGAGTGGACAATCGTTTTGAATGGATTAAGGATGATGAAGTAAAAATGGAACATCCTGTTTCATATTACTTTAAAAATAAAAATGTTGTCGTAACAACAAGCGGCAATATGTCTAAAATTGCTTTTGAATGCACCAAGAAGGCTCTTGGTATAGACAGCATTATTTTTGGTTCTGATTATCCTTATGAAAGCTTGTCTGATATGATGAAATTTATGAATTCTTTAGAATTAACCGAAGAAGAAAAAGAAAAGGTATTTCACTTGAATGCTGAAAAGTATATTTTAATTAAATAAGATTTTACTTAAAATAAAGTTGGCAATAGCAATAATTTTCGTTGGTATAATAGTTACCCGACTTACTGTTATAATAGAGCTGTTACAAAAAGCCGATAGTTTTATACTATCGGCTTTTTGTTAAGTAATATTTAAACTATACTTTTTGGAAATCTTCAACTTTATATCCAGTTGCTTCAAATGCCTCTTTAAAAGTTGCAAGTTTTTTACCCATTGATAATGGCATATTAGGGTCTGAACCCATATCCGGTGCATCGTTAGGTAAACCTGTATCCGATAAAATAACATCTTTACCGTCATCAATTAAGAAATTCTGTAAAGAAGAGCCATAAGTAACATTTTCACATTTTGCTTTGTCACGAGTTCCGCCAAAGGCAAAAGCCTGCGTCATAAATCCACCGTCATAAACTTATGGTAAAGATATTTTTGGATTTGCCATATTAAAAGATGAAATTTGTCCCTATGGTTCTTCTGAGTATTATTCTTTAACAAATTTAAAATCAAATTGTTTTAAAAATGGGGCATTTTGTACAGGCTGGGTAATTGAAAATGGTAACATGGATTATTTAAAAGTTGGTGTAAATGGTGAGTGTAATAATAGCGATGTGACTCTTAGTTGGACAAATACTTCTTGTAAATAAAATTTTATAATATTTTACCTAAAAAATATTTTATATTATAATTCTTACGTTATGAAAAGTGTATTGAACGAACACCCAAAAGGATTATTTTTACTTTTTGCCGTTGAAATGTGGGAAAGATTCTCATACTACGGAATGCGTGCTTTGCTGGTATTATATTTAATTCAATATTTATTTAAAGGATTAGATAACACTACTGCAACACAATATGCCGGTAATATATATGGTTGGTACACCGGACTTGTTTATTTAACTCCGCTTGTTGGGGGTTATATTGCAGATAGATTTTTAGGTCAGAGAAAATGTATTTCGATTGGTGCCGTTTTAATGGCTATTGGTTTGTTTTGTCTTGCTGCAAGTGATTTTAGAACTTTGGAAAATTATAATTTTATAATTTTTACTTTAGGTTTATGCTTAATGGTAATTGCTAACGGCTTTGTAAAATCTAATATCAGCACTGTTGTTGGTATGCTTTATGGGGATGATAAACAACGTAGAGATGCAGGTTTTACTATTTTCTATATGGGTATAAATTTAGGGGCATTCTTTTCCCCTTTAATATGCGGTACATTGGCAAGTTTGTATGGGTTTAAATACGGATTTATGGCTGCGGGATGCGGAATTCTAATTGGATATTTAATTTATAAACTGGGTGAAAATAAATTTTTGGGTGAATATGGACTTTATCCTTATAAAGAGGATAAGATTTCTGTCGGAGAGGAAAGAGAGCTTAGATTAAGAGAAAAAAGAAAAATTTGGGCTTTATTTATTTTAATGGCATTCTCAATAATTTTTTGGTGTTGTTATGAGCAAGCAGGCTGTTCTATGGCTTTGTTTGCAGAAAATGAAACAAACAGATTAATTTCATTCTTTGGAAATTCAATAACAATTCCATCTCAATATTTCCAATCATTAAATCCTTTATTTATAATAATATTTGCGCCTATTATGTCAGCTTTTTGGGCATTTTTAAATTCAAAAAAATCAGAACCAAATTCTGTCGTTAAATTTAACTTTGCATTGTTATTAATAAGCGTAGCATATCTTGTTATGGGCGCTGCTGCTTATTTCGCAGGTAGTCATGTCGTTTCACCGCTATGGCTTATTGTTGCATTTTTTATAGCTACAATTGCAGAATTATGCATATCTCCGATAGGGTTATCTTTGGTGACAAAACTTGCACCAGTAAAGTTTGCATCGTTAATAATGGGGTGTTGGTTTCTGTCAAGTTTTGTAGGAAATTTATCGGCAGGAATCTTTGCAGGATATTATGAAAAAATTTCACATTCAATTTTCTTTTTAATATTGTCATTTGTCGCTATGTTTGTAGCATTGATTTTATTCTTATTAACACCTGTTTTAAAAAAATGGATTGGAAAATATTAATCCACTATTAAAAGGATAAAATTTTATTAAACGGTGTTAATATTAAGTTATGTTAACATGCGAGATAGTAGATGCAGAATTAAAAAAAGTAGGTCTTGAACTGATGTTCATGACTCCTGAAAAGTGTTCTCACGAGGATGGTATTACTGCTGTTGAACTTGCTAAAATGGTTGAATTACCGGTGGATGTTGTTAAAAAGAAGTTAGTAATTTTAAAAGAAAAAGAAATTGTTCAGGTTAAGGGCATAAGTCCAAAATATTGGAAATTTGATGAATATAATTTTCAGAGAATGGATGAGGAAGACGAAGTGTATAAAATGCTTTGTAACTTTGATGATGTCGATTTTGACAGATATTTTCAATATTAATGTTATAATTAGCGTATGCTGAATTATATTAATGAACATAAGACAGAAATTTTTTGGGTTTGTATAATAAGTCTTTTTGCACTTATTTTACGAATTATTGCTATAAATAATTTTGGAGATTTATGGGTTGATGAGCTTTACAGTTTTTATTTTGCTAATCAAAAAAATCCGTTTGAAATAGCAAAAATTTTATATAATGAAGATTTTCATGTTCCTTTATATTTTATATTCTTGCACTTTTGGATGAAAATTTTTGGACAAAGTGATTTTATGCTAAGACTTATGGGGTGTATAGTTACTGTATGTTCTATACCTCTGACGTTTTACGTTTGCAAAGGATTGTTTAATAAACAAACAGCATATTTTTCTGCAATTTTTCTTGCTATAAGTGCGTTTAATATACATTATTCCGCAGAAGTCAGATTTTATGGAAGTGCTATATTTCTTGCCATTTTATCAACTTTCTTTTTTGTTAAAATGTTAAATGCTTTTAATAAGAAATTTATTTTATCTTATATTAGTTCAACATTGATGCTTTTATATACTTACAATTTTGCTTTTATGTATGTATTCTGCCAGTTTTTAGTTGGTATTTTTTATCTGATAAAAAATAATAAACCCCTTATAAGGGGTTTATTAAAAGTATTTGGAGTAATTTTTATTTTTTATTTACCGGTAATTTTCTACATTTTTCATAGCTTTTTAACATACAGAAATTCGCTATTGAGTTTTTTTAGAGATATTTTTAGCTTTGATTTAATGTTTTTTTATAACTTTTTTCTTGCAAGTTATTCGAATATTTTTGACCAGTGGATGAATAATAATGTTATGCAAAATGATGAAATTTTAAAAAGTTTTTTTGCACCATTTATTGTTATATTCATGACTTTACCAATTATTTTAGGTCTAATCGGACTTTTTAAGGCTATAATTTCTAAAAATAAAAACCTTATTTTATTTCTTGTTCCATCATTAATTTTATTTTTAATTCAAATTGTTTTTGTATTTTCGAGAATATTAGCCTTAAATTTAAGATATGCAATTATTCCTATAACAATTCTAACAATAGTTTCAATGTATGGTTGGAGTTTATTTAAAAATAAAAAATTGACCATTTTTATTTTTTCAGTGTGGATATTAATTAATTTTAGTTCATTATTTCTAGTTAAAAATTCGGCAATAAACAGAAAAATAAATTATTCAGGTAATTTGCAAAAAATTTTAGATAATGAACTTAATAAAAATGATATAATTTTTATTCCAAGATTTTCAAAGCTTCTTAAAAAATATGTTTGTGTCGGTAAAATTGCCGATTTTGATACTTATGATGCATTTTTGCTTGGTATTCGACCTCAAGATGTAGATTTTATTTTTGGTAGTGATTTGGCACAAAAACTTAACAGAAAAATGCTTAAAACGTATTTGTATAGTTATATTACTTCTGATGTGCCATCATTGGCGTTGCATGAAAATTTGAAGAAAAAATATTTTTCGACTATGCATTCAGGACAAAGATTTGTAATTATTACAGATGAAACGAGTTATATAAAAAAAATGGAACAAATACAAATATTCATAAAGCCCATAGATGTTTATAGCAGAAGTTCAATTTATTATCCTTTAAGTACAAAAATTGTTTATGATATAATAAGTGCTTTAAATGATAATCTTGTTTTTGTTAAAAGTTTCGAGATAAATGAATATTTTTCAATATTAATTTTTGAAAAGCCTACGCAATAGTAGTTTAAAAGAATTAATCATAAATTCTTTGACATCTTTAATGCTTAATTTTGATTTTCCTTTCACTCTGTCAATAAAGTTTATAGGTATTTCGTAAGTTTTAGCACCAACATGAACACATTCGTATAGAATATTCATTTGAAATGCATATCCGTTTACATCAAGGTTATCAAGGTCAATTCGTTTTAAAATATCTGTTCTAATCGCTCTAAATCCCGAAGTGCAGTCTTTTACCTGCATTAACCCTGCAATAAATCTAGCAAAAATATTTCCGTATTTGCTGTTTAATTTTCTTATTAAAGCCCAGTTTTGAGGAATTGAACCACCTTTTATGTATCTGGAACCTATAACAAAATCATAACCTTCAATTATTGGAGGTAATAATTCTTTTAATTTTTCAGGTGAATGTGAAAAATCTGAATCCATTTCGACTAAAATATCAGGATTTAGATTTTTCATTGCATATTTAAATCCTGCTCTATATGCATTACCAAGACCTCTTGTATTATTTTCAAGCAGAAAAATTTTATCATTTGTTTGTTGAAGTTTTTTCACAATTTCTGCTGTACCATCAGGAGATTTATCATCAACAATAAGAGTATTTATATTAAAATTGTTTATTTCAGAAATAACTTTATGTACAGCGTTGAGAAAATCTTCAATATTGTCAGCTTCATTGTATGTTGGTAAAACAATAGTTACATTCATATTAATTCCTTATAAAAGCAGAGTAACCCGTAAGCCGTGTTCTGTTTTAGATAATCATCTGTCTGGGATTGCGATTTCTCGCAAACTCTAGCGATTTGTCTGAAGTTGGCGGACAGCCTTTATAGCCTTCAATTTAATCTTGCATTCGATTGGGGTTTACCTAGCCAATAACTCTCGTTATTGCTGGTGATGCTCTTAACTCACCGTTGCACCATCGCCTGTGATATGAAATCCATCGGCAGTAAACGCTAAACCGTAGGTTAACGTATTCATTTCTGTGGCACTATCCACCGGCTCACGCCGTCCGGAGTTTCTCCGGCAACCTGTCCTTGAATGCACGGACTTTCCTCACATTTCTGCGCGATTATCCGATTACTCTGCATAATTTATTTTATCAAAATTGTTAATATCTGTAAATATGTTTATTACATGCTATATAAAAATATTTCGTTGAAAAATAAAATAACTACTTGCAAGAAGTTTTTACCCCAAATTGTAAATCATTACATTTTAAATAATCCATGTTGCCATTTTCTATTATCCAAGCTGCAGAACGCAAAGAGTAGTCATCAACATATTTTTGATTTTCAGAATGGGGTTCAGTGTGTACTCCACGATTGTGATTAAGAAATAACACGAAAAAGTCCCGTCCGTGCTTATTTGGACCTTTTGTAAATCCATCTAAATCTATAAATATAGCAATATGATCGTAGCCACCAAAACCATCATCTCCTCTATAAGAAGCCCATGTATGGTCATATGCAAAACTAATAGCAGAACCATCTGCTAATATAATACCATTATTTACATTCAAACCTGAACTACTACCACTATCAAATTCGTATGTACACGCATCACTTACTGTACAAATTTTTGAATATTTCATAAATTCAGTCATTCTTTCAAAAACTCTCTTTGTTTTTTTATTATCATCATTGTCATTAACAAACCATTCATCAACTGGTCCATAAACAACTTCTGCACGACCAAAAGCATCATTTAAGTTTGAATAAATCTTTTGTAATTTTGCAACTTTCTCTTTATCACCTGTTGAACTGTTTAAGTTCGGAAGTGTCAACGCAGCAACAACACCGATTATACCCATTACGATTAATGTTTCTGCAAGAGTAAATGCGGATTTTCGACTCTGCCGAGCCAAACAATCCAGTGAATTGTGAACTGTGAACAATATTTTTTTTAACATGTTATACTTCCTTTCTTTGTTTATTTTTATTTTTTGTCATACTGAGCGTTAGCGAAGTATCCAGTTACTTTTTTCTGGATTCTTCGGCTAAAGCCTCAGAATGACGTGTATCTTGTCATTGCAAGCAACGCGTGGCAATCCAGTCTTTTGGTTTATTGTTAACTATTAAAACATTTATTTATTGTCCTACTCGGACG
>DJYG01000008.1 GCA_002450015.1 Cyanobacteria bacterium UBA6984
TCTGTTTTATACCTTTACTTTGTCATACTGAGCGTTAGCGAAGTATCCAGTTTTTGTACTTGTTTGTATTTTATTTTTGTAACGGATTGCTTCGCTATCACTCGCAATGACAATGCTTAATTTTTTTATCGCATGAACACATAAAGGGTGTACTGTGACATGTAAAAGTATTGATTTTACTGACTTTTTTAAAATAGAAACGTGAAAAACACGTTTCTAAAATTAGGCTTGCAATCGGCTAAAATATTTGTTATAATTAGAAACAACAAATATCTATTTGTCACAGTACACCCTATTTAGTGAAGGTTTGTTTTTTTATTTGTAAAAATATTTATTTTTTATAAATATCACAAAAAATATTCATTAGACAAATATGCCTAAAAATATACTTTCAAATTGATATATGTTTAAATAATCTTTAAACAATGTTTTGGATTGTTACAAATATAGTTACCTAATTTAATATTTTATAAATACATTCTTGATTTTTGGCATGCCTTTGGGCTATAATGAAAAAGTTATATTTTTCAGTTAGGAAGTCGGAACACAAATGGCATTAAATTTTCAAGAATTAATTTTTAATTTACAAAAATACTGGGCTGACCAAGGTTGTATAATTCAGCAGCCTTATGATATTGAAAAAGGCGCATCAACAATGAATCCTGCAACTTTTTTAAAAGCGCTTGGCCCTGAGCCTTGGCATACAGCTATGGTTGAACCTTGCAGAAGACCTACTGATGCAAGATATGGTGAAAATCCTAATCGTTTAGGACACTATTACCAATTCCAGGTGATTATGAAACCAACACCAAAAGATGCTCAAGAACTATATCTAAAATCTTTAGAGGCTATTGGTATTGATTTGACTAAGCACGATGTGCGTTTTGTAGAAGATAACTGGGAATCACCAACATTGGGAGCTGCCGGTGTTGGTTGGGAAGTTTGGCTTGACGGTATGGAGATTACTCAATTTACGTATTTCCAACAAGTAGGCGGGTTAGAAGTTAAACCTGTTGCATTAGAGCTTACTTATGGTGTTGAACGTATTGCTATGTATTTACAAAATGTACAGCATTTTAAAGATATAAAATGGAATGAACATTATAATTATGGCGAAATTTTTATGCAAAACGAAGTTGAACAATCAAAATATAATTTTGAAGTTTCAAATGCTGATTCTTTGTTTAAAATGTTTGATTTATTCCAAGAAGAAGTTGATAATTGCGTAAATTCTGAATTGGTACTACCGGCTTATGATTATGTTTTAAAATGTTCTCATACTTTTAATCTTCTTGATGCAAGAGGTGTTATAAGTAAAGATGAAAGGAATAATTTTATAAATCGTATTCGTTCAATGGCATCAAAAGTTGCAAAGTTATACGTTGAACAACGGGAAAAAATGGGGTATCCTTTATTGAAAGAAAAATAGTAGTACTTAACAATTAACAAAACCACGAAAGAAAGAAATGGCGACAAAAAAAGAGTTTAGAATTAATTTTACAAAAGCCGGTTTAAAAAATATATTAAAACGCAAAAAAACAGATGACATGCTAAAAGATGCAAAGCGTAACGGATTAAAGAAAACGCTGAATGCATTTGATTTGATAATTTTAGGTGTCGGTGCAATTATAGGTTCAGGTATTTTTGCTGTTGTTGGTATTGCTGCAGCAGGTGGTCCTGAAAGTGTTGGTGCAGGACCCGCACTTGTTGTATCTATGATTATTGCTGCAATAGCTTGTGTTTTTTCAGCATTATGTTATTGTGAATTTGCAACTATGCTTCCTGTTGCAGGTGGTGCATACATATACACTTATGCAACTTTGGGTGAATTTATGGCATGGATGGTCGGTTGGATTTTAATGCTTGAATACGGACTTGGTTTTATTGCCGTTTCTTGTGCCTGGTCAAATCATGTAGTTCAATTTATGAAAGGATTTCAAGGTTCTTTACCTGCTTTGCTTACAAATCCTCCTATTTGGCTTGTGTCTGATTACAGAACAGCTATTACACAACTTGGAGATAGCGCTAAAGAAGTTGTACCAACTATATTAGGAATTCCTTTTTGTATTAATTTACCTGCAATATTTATTATTGCATTAATAACTTGGATTTTGAAAAGAGGAACTAAAGATTCAACAATTATGGCAACAGTTATGGTTGTTATTAAACTTGCGGTAATTGCTTTGTTTATTTGTGTTGGTGCTTTTTATGTAAAACCTGATAATTGGCTGCCATTTGCTCCAAATGGTTTTGATGGTGTTTTTATGGGAGCGTTTATAATTTTCTTTGCTTATATTGGATTTGATGCATTAGCAACAACAGCAGAAGAATGTAAAAATCCTCAAAGGGACTTGCCTATTGGTATTATAGGTTCGTTGTTAATTACAACATTAGTATATGTTCTTGTTGCTTTAGTTTTAACAGGTATGCAGCCTACAAGCGGAGTTGCAATTCCTCAAGGATTTTTGAAAGCCCCTATGGCTTATGTTATGACAATGGTTCATCAAGATTGGGTTGCAGGATTTATTTCTGTCGGTTCTATTGCCGGATTGACTTCAGTTTTATTGGTATTGTTAATGGCTTGTACTCGTATTTTGTATGCAATGAGCCGTGATAATTTTTTACCTCCGATATTTAGAAAATTGCATAGAAAAACACGAACTCCAAACATAATAACCTATGTTGTTGCAATAATTTCAGTATTGTGTGTTTTAGGTTTAGATTTGAATGTTGCTGCAGAACTTTGTAATTTTGGAACATTCACATCGTTTATTATAATCTGTGTTGCTGTTTTGATATTGAGAAAAATTGAACCAAACAGACACAGACCGTTCAAAGTTCCTTTTTCACCTTGGTTTCCGTTGTGCGGGATTATATGTTGTGGCGGTTTGATGATATTTTCATTAAAATCTCTTACAACATCTGCAATTTTATTTCCTATATGGCTTGGTATCGGGGCTTTAATATATTTCCACTACGGATACAAGAAAAACCGTAAAAAAGAAGCAAAAATGCTTGAAATTAAACTAAAAGCAATTGAAAAAACAAAAGCGAAAGAATTAGAGAATAATGAACAATAAATTTTTAGAAAAATTAAACAAAACATTACATTATGCTTTGACGAAAAAAAGCACTGATGAGTTAGTGTCTGCGAGTAAGCATTCTGAATTAAAGAAAACATTAAATGCATTTGATTTAATTATCTTAGGCATTGGTGCAGTTGTAGGTACAGGAATTTTCACAATTGTCGGTATTGCAGCTCAAGGCGGAGATGGTGGTATTGCCGCAGGTCCATCTCTCACTCTTTCAATGATAATTGCTGCAATTGCTTGTGTTTTTTCTGCCTTGTGTTACAGTGAATTTGCTTCGATGATACCTGTTGCGGGAAGTGCTTATACTTATACTTATGCAACAATGGGTGAATTTATGGCATGGATGGTCGGCTGGATTTTAATGCTTGAATATGCAATTGGGAATATTACTGTTGCAAGTGCTTGGACAGGATATTTTATGCAATTGTTGAAGGGTTTTGAACATGTTCTCCCAAATTGGTTGGTAAATCCTCCTATTTGGCTTATTAATGACTATCGTTCTGCTCTTGCAATTTGCAACAAAGAAGGTCTAAATCCTCACGATGTAATACCTTATTTATGGAATACAATTCCTATATCAATTAATGTTCCTGCAATTTTAATTGTCTTAATTCTAACATTATTATTAGTAAAAGGTGTTAAAGAATCTACAAAAGTTGCAACTATAATGGTTTTTGTTAATTTATTTATAATTTTATCGTTTATTGTAGTTGGCGCTTTTTATGTAAAACCTGATAATTGGGTACCTTTTGCACCAAATGGTTTTGAGGGAATATTTAGCGGTGCATTTATAATATTTTTTGCATATATTGGCTTTGATGCGATTTCTACAACGGCAGAAGAAACAAAAAATCCTCAAAGAGATTTGCCAATTGGTATTTTAGGGACATTGTTAATTTGTACTGTTTTGTATGTAGCTGCCGCTCTTGTTTTGACTGGTATGGTTAATTACAATCTTATAGATGTGCAAGCTCCTATTGCTTCTGCTATGCGAATGGTAGGTCAAAACAGACTCGCAGGATTTATATCGGTTGGAGCTTTAGCAGGCTTAACATCTGTGTTGCTTGTATATCAACTTGGTACAACAAGAATTTTATATGCGATTTGCCGTGACAGGTTTTTACCAAAAGGTTTAAGAAGAGTTCACAGACATAATAGAACTCCATATATTTTAACTTGGCTGTCTGCCATTGTGGTTATATTAGGTTCATTAGTTATGGATTTGAAAATTTCCGCAGAACTTTGTAATTTTGGAACATTTTTATCATTTATAATTGTTTGTGCAGCAATAATAATTTTGAGAAAAACAGAACCTGATAGACCAAGAGCTTTTAAAGTACCGTTTGTACCACTTTTCCCTATACTTGGGATTATAATGAGCGGAGGTTTAATGGTTTATTCAATGAAATCTCTGACAACCTCCTCGTTATGGTTTATTGCATGGCTTATAGCCGGATTATGGATATATGCTTGTTACGGTTATGGACAAAAGCGTATTGAAGAACGCAGAAAAAAATTTTATAACAACAAATAATTGGTATTAAATGGAAAATCTGGAAAATATTATATTTATAGTTGAAAGTATTGTTAGCTTGGCTGTAATTGTTGGATTTATATATAGTGCAACTAAAATTTCTAAACTAAGAGGTTTTTTAATATCCTCAGGTATTTTATTGGTATCTTTTTTATTTATTAGGTTTATTGAGTGGATTTTTGACAGTAAAGGAAATCACCCAATTTTATTTTATGCATTTTTGATAATGTTTAGTTTATTTCTATTATGGATTGCCGTGGATGGATTAATCTATAAATTAACATCAGGTGATGAAATAAAAAAGATGTTTATAAAAGATACTCTTAATAAGCTAAAAATACTAGGTTTTAGTGCAATAGGTGCTATTTTAATTGTTGCGTTGATGTTTTTTTGTACAAATTAAAACAAAATATTTATGATAAAAAATTATTAAAAAGTGGAAAGAGGGGTTTTAATTGGAAAAATTTGATTTTATAATTACCATAATAGAAAGTATATTATCATTAGCTGTGCTTATAAGCTTTATATGGACATTCACAAAAGAATTCAAGCTAAAAGGTTTTGTACTTTCCTTGGGTGGAATTATACTAATTGTATTTTGTATAGATTTACTTGAAAAATTTATCAACTATTCTTTAGACAACCAACCTATTTTTATTATTATACTTTTGGCAATAATTGCTATTTTTTTAATATGGATAATTATTTATACAATAAGAGAAAAGGTTAAAGCTGCCGGAGAAAATAAAAAGAAGTTTATAAATGATACAATGAGTGAGTTAAAAGTTTTATTGTTTTCACTTTTAATAGGTGCTGTTATAGTCGGAATAATTGTATTTTTATTAATAGCTAGTGATATTTAATATTTTATAAAGAGGGATAAGTCGTTGAAAAAATTAATATTAGCATCAAATTCTCCAAGACGTAGGGAAATAATAAAAAAGTTAAATACCGAATATGAAATTATACCATCTTCGTATGAAGAAGTTTTAGAAAATCACGTGTTTGAGTACAAAAAAATAGAAAATCTTGCATATAACAAAGCTAATTCCGTTGCAAAAGATATAAAAGAAGAAACTCTTGTTATAGGCGCAGATACGGTTGTTGTTTTGGATAATATTATATTAGGAAAACCAAAAGATAAAAATGAAGCTTTTGAAATGTTAAAAAAACTATCAGGAAAAGAACATTTTGTTGTTACATCAATTTGTGTTATAGAAACGCCACAAATGCGTAAAAAAATTCAATCCACAACAAGTTATGTCGAATTTGAAAATTTAACAGATAATATGATTAATGAATATATAGAAAAGTTTAATCCGTTAGATAAAGCCGGCGCTTATGGAATACAAGAACTGCCGCAAGGTTTTGTAAAACACATTGGCGGCAGTTTTGAAAATATAGTTGGACTATGCCCAAAAGCTTTAAATAAAATATTATCTGTTTTTAAACATTAGCAACAAGTTCAGGTTGAGTAATGCTTAATGCAATACGTCTGTCTTGAGGATTAAATTTTAAAACGTATGATTTTATTTTATCTCCAACTTTCGCTATTACGTTGTTTTCACTTTCGTAAGCTGCAAGTTCCGTTTGAGGTAATAAAGCTTCAACTCCTGCATAAATTTCTACAAAAGCCCCGAAAGATTTTATTCTTGTAATAGTACCTTCTCGTAATTCACCTTCTTTAATTACCTTTTCGGCTTCAATCCAAGGATCTTCTTCAAGATTTTTTAGGCTTAAAGAAATTCTATTTTTGTCGTGATCAATACTTATAACTTCAACTTCAATTTTTTCACCAATTTTTAATCTGTCAGAAGGATGATCTATCCATTTCCAAGAAATTTGAGACAGCGGTAATAATCCATCAACTCCGCCTATATCAACAAATGCTCCGAAATCAGTAATTCTAACAACATCACCTTTTACTACTTGTCCGATTTCGATTTGAGCAAATAAATTTGCTTTTTCTTCTTCACTAACTTCTGCATAAACCTTTTTATTTGAAAGAATAAAGCTGTTTTGTTGACTATCTAGAGTTAATATTTTTAATTCAAGTTTTTCGCCAACTGCAAATTCTTGTTCTTTACTTTTAAGCTGACTAGCAGGTACAAATCCTTTTACCCCAAGAATATCAACAATTAATCCGCCTCTTACGACAGAACTAATTTCTCCTAATATTGTTTCATCAGCCTCTTTTAATTTTTCAAGTTCTTTCCAAGTATATGCCTGTTGAACTTTTAAGCTTGAAAGAAGCATTTTTCCATCTAAATCTTCGTCAGAAATGATTAAAAATTCATATTCTTTACCTTTTTCCAATACAGACTCAATTGATTGAGCTCTATCGGAAACAATTTCTCTTGCAGGAACACTTGCTGAGGTTTTAGCACCAATATCAACAATAGCCCCTTCAGAATCATAGCCGCATACTGTACCTTTAACTAAGTCACCTTTTTTGAAAGTGTAATCGTAAGAACCCAACAAGGATTCAAACTCTTCATCTGAATAGTTCTGTTTTTCCATTTTTTCTCCGTGTACTGATTTTAATAAAAGACCATTTTAACAACAAAATTATAAAACAAACGCACTCAAAAAACGAGTGCGTTTAACTAAATTATTTACATACACTTAATATTTCTAATTTATATCAATAATGGTAACACCATCTCCGCCTTCTGATTGCTCACCTGCTCTATATTTAGCAACATAAGGGGATGTTGAAACATAATCTCTGATATATCGTCTTAATGCACCCGTTCCGTTACCGTGGACTATATATACAGGAGTTAAATTTGCAAGGCTTGCTTTATCTAAATATGATTCTAATGTATCTAACGCATCATCAACTTTATAACCTCTTAAATCGAGTGTATTTGACATACCGCTTCTTTTTAAAGTAAAAGATTCCATCGGTTTTAATCTCAATTGTGGTTTATGGGTTAAAGATGAATCTAGTTTTGCAACTCTGTCTTTGCTAATTTTTGTTTTAATTTGTCCCATTTTAACTGTCAAATTATTATTTTTATCAGGTAAAGAAACAACTGTAACTGGTTGATTTAAATCTTTAATCATAACAGTGTCGCCAACCTTTATAGAATCCCATATCAGTTCATCATAAGTTTGCTTGTCCATTGCATTATCAATTTGATTTTTCAAATCATTTTCTAAATAAGATAATCGCATATATGAGCGTCTGGCAACTTTTTCTGATTTTTCTTGTCTTAACTCATTTATAATATCTTTTATTTCCAGTCTTACATTATCGAATTCTTCTGAGAATTTTGTTTCAATAGCTTTTATTGTTTTACGCTTATCCCTGCGTAATTCTGCAAGTTTTACTTCGTAATCTTCTTTTGCCTTTTGAGAAGAAATTTTCATTGCTTCGACGTCTTGAAGATTTTTACTTAACTTTTGTTGAGTTTCTTGTAATTTTTCAATAATAACTGCCGAAGGATCTCGTTGAATATTCAATGTAGATTTTGCTCGTTCAACAAGCTCCGTATTTAAGCCTAAATTACTTGCAATAAATATAGCATTGCTTGCTCCTGGAATACCTATTGTAAGTTTATAAGTAGGCTGTAATGTTTCTCTGTTAAACTCAACACAAGCATTTTTAAACTTTGAGTTTGTATATTCTAATGTTTTCAATTCTCCAAAGTGAGTTGTAATTACACTAAGAGTATTTTTTGCAACTAAATCATCCAAAATTACTTCTGCAAGTGATGCTCCTTCTTGAGGATCAGTACCTGCACAAATTTCATCTAACAACACTAATGTATTTTCATCAGCGCAATTTAGAATATTTATAATATTGTTCATGTGTGATGAAAAAGTTGATAAATTTTGCATTAAATCTTGTTCATCACCAATATCTGCAAGAACTTTTTCAAACGGATACAATTTAGCTGCAAGACAAGGTAGAAACATACCGCTTCGTGCCATTAACATGAATACTCCAACAGTTTTTAGAGTAACTGTTTTACCACCGGTGTTTGAACCCGTAATAATTAATGAAGTATAATTATCACCCAATGAAAAATCATTAGTAACAATATTTGGTACTCTCGATATTAATAACGGATGTTTAATACCGCTGAGTTCTATAATTTTTTCTTTTGTTAATTCAGGCTCAACAGCTTGAATTTTAATAGCATATCTTGCTTTTGCAAAATGAAAATCAAGAAGTGCCAATATTTGTTCATTTAATTTAAATTTGTCAAAATTCTTTTTAATTTGACGTGTTAAATCAGTTAAAATTCTAATAATTTCATCTCTGATTTTGACTTTTAACTCTCTAATTTTATTATTCATAGCAACCAGAGATGATGGTTCTATATATGCTGTTTTGTTAGTTGCAGAAACATCGTGTGTAATTCCTGAAACTTTTCCTTTTGCACTTGCAAGTACAGGAAATACTATACGATTATCCCTTATTGTATATATCGGTTCTTGCAAATACTGTGCAAAATCAGATGAATTTAAAAGCTCATTAATTTTAGCTTTAATTTCTTTTTCTGCTTCTTTCAGTGAAGAATAAAATCCTGCCAATGTATCTGTTGCGTCTTTTTTTATATTATCAGCCTCGTCAAATTTGGCAAAAATTTGATCTTCCAATTCTTTATCTGGAATAATTTGAGATGACAATTTACTCAATGCGCTATCAGTAATCGTATTCTCACGCATGAAATTTTTAACCAATCTTGCTGAACGTAAGCTTTTTGCAAGACTTAACAAGTCTTTTTCAGACAAATAACTATTTAATTGATTATTATCAATTGTTGTTAAATCAGTTAAGTGTTCAATTGGTAATTCTAGTAGTTTGTCTATTAATTCTTTTGATTCTTTTGTTAATAACAAATTCTCTTGAATCTTGTCATAATCCGTTTCGGGTTCAAGTGTAAGACACAATTCTTGACTTTGTTTTGTTTTTGCAAAGGTTGCTAATACTGACAAAACCTTATCGAATTCTAATGTTTTTTTACTTTTTTCTAATATATTCATAATATTATATTTTAAAACAATTAAGATAACTATGCAAGTAATTATAAAATCGAAATATTTTTGTTAAGAATAAGTCACAAAGTATAACGTTATTATGAACGTTAAATAGCAAAGAAAGGTACTATAAGTAAACTGTGGGAAGTGAGTGGTTAATAATGACTTTAGACCTTTTTGAAACTTAAAATTTGGCAATATTCTAAAATAAATTTAGCATGAAAAAATATATTAGTTATTAAATTCCGAAACAAATTCAGAATAATATAAAATAAAAACTTATGTAAATTTATATTACACACATGAACACAAAAGACCTGTTTTGGTGAGGGATTTTTGGTCTGTATTTTAATTATAACGCACTTTTTGAATTTTGCAACTTTCACGAGATTTCACGTTTTTTTAATTTTTTTTCGCCTAAAACTCAATAATATTAAGAAATAATCCTTCACCAAAACAGGTCTTGAGTACCAATATG